>NZ_QQWY01000079.1:0-5846 GCF_003950455.1 Sphingomonas sp. ABOLE | reverse complement strand
GATCTACACCCATGTCGACAGCCGCCGGCTGGTCGAGCTGGTCAATGCCCGGCACCCGCTGGGCGAGGCGCTGGCACAAGTGCCCCACCGAAACCGGTAGGGGACCGGCCCGTGATTCCGCACCTGCGTTGACGCGAAGCGCGGCGCCCGGTAGCGCGGCGCGCATGACGACATTCCTCGACTTCGAGAAGCCGATCGCCGAGCTCCAGGGCAAGATCGACGAGCTGCGTAGCGCCGCCCAGGGCGGCGACGTGGACATCGCCGCCGAGATCGCCCCGCTCCAGGCCAAGTCGGACAAGCTGCTGCTCGACACCTATGCCAGGCTGACACCGTGGCAGAAGACGCAGGTCGCCCGCCATCCCGAGCGCCCGCATTTCAAGCACTATGTTGCGGGCCTGATCGAAGACTTCATGCCGCTGGGCGGCGACCGCGCCTTTGCCGACGACGCCGCGATCATCGGCGGGCTCGGCCGGTTCCGCGGCCGCCGGGTGATGGTGATCGGCCATGAGAAGGGCGACGACACCGCCAGCCGGCTCAAGCATAATTTCGGCATGGGCAAGCCCGAGGGCTATCGCAAGGCGATCCGCCTGATGAAGCTCGCCGATCGGTTCGGCATCCCGGTGATCACGCTGGTCGACACCTCGGGCGCCTTTCCGGGCGTCCAGGCCGAGGAGCGCGGCCAGGCCGAGGCGATCGCGCGCTCGACCGAGACCTGCCTGTCGCTCGGCGTGCCGCTGGTCGCCTCGATTCTCGGCGAGGGCGGCTCGGGCGGCGCGGTGGCGCTGGCCGCGGGCAACCAGGTGCTGATGATGGAGCATGCGGTCTATTCGGTGATCTCGCCGGAGGGCTGCGCCTCGATCCTGTGGCGCACCGCCGACAAGGCCGCCGACGCCGCCGAGGCAATGAAGGTCACCGCGCAGCACCTGAAGGAACTCAAGGTGATCGACGGCATCGTGCCCGAGCCGCTGGGCGGGGCGCATCGCGCACCGGGTCAGGCCGTGCAGGCGCTGGGCGATGCGATCGAGAAGGCGCTGGCCGATCTCGCGACGATGTCGCCCGAGTCGCTGCGCCAGGCCCGCCGCGCCAAGTTCCTGGCGATGGGCCGCCTCTGAAAACGGAAAAGGGGCCGACGCGGTGCGCAGCCCCTTTCTTCAACCGGCAGGAACAAGTCGGCTTACGACGCCTTCATGTTCGTGCTGACATTGGTGAAGGTGTTGTTGAGGCTGGAGCCCAGCCCCTGCATCGCGGCGATCGCCGCGACGGCGATCAGCGCGGCGATCAGGCCATATTCGATCGCGGTCGCGCCCTTGCGGTTCGCCACCAGCTTGCGAAGCGTCTTCATCCGAAGCCCTCCTTCTTCAAAATCGTGCGGACGGAGATGCCCGGCAGCGCCTCCGTCCCCTTGTCTCGAAATCCGGGCTTACGAAGCCTTCATGTTCGAGCTGACGTTGCTGAAGGTATTGTTGAGGCTGCTGCCCAGACCCTTCATCGCAGCGATCGCGGCAACGGCGATCAGCGCGGCGATCAGGCCGTACTCGATGGCCGTGGCGGCCTTGGAATTCTTGATGAACTTGCGAATCTTAAGCATAGCCGTCTCCATCGTCCCAGAAACTTCAAACACCGGCCCGTCGGGGATCCGACGCGACCAGAAGACCCTAGAGAAGAGGGGTTAAGAACCGACTAAATCGCAAGCTTACCGAATGGTTTACGCGGCTTAGTGACCGGCGTCCTGCACCTGCTGGGAAACGTTGTTCCACATCGACGTCGCGGTATTGCCGAACAGGCTGAGCGCGCCGACCATCGCCAGCACGATCATCGCGATGATCAGCCCATATTCGACGGCGGTGGCGCCGCGGTCGGCACGGGAAAGCGCACGCAGGGCGTGGATCAGGGCTCGCATCGACAACCAATCTCAGTCAATAAACGCCGGGAATAGTGTCAGGATTTGGTTGCGAAGTGATTAGCGGGACAGGGGCGGTGCGCGAGACGCGGCCGATGCTGCTGGTGGTGGCAGCGGCAATGATCGCGGACGGGCGCGTGCTGGTGCAGCAGCGGCCGGAGGGCACGGCGCTAGCGGGCCTGTGGGAATTTCCCGGCGGCAAGATCGAGCCCGGCGAAACCCCCGAGGCCGCGCTCGCCCGCGAGCTGGACGAGGAACTGGGCGTCACCGTCGACCCCGCCGCACTGGTGCCGCTGACCTTCGCCAGCGCGCCGCTCGCCGACCGGCACCTGGTGCTGCTGCTCTACCGGCTGGATCGCTGGGAGGGCGTGCCCGAAGCCCGCCACGCCAGCGCGCTGGCCTGGGCGGACATGGCGGCGCTGCGGGGGCTGCCGATGCCGCCGGCGGACCTGCCGTTCCTGGAGGTGCTGGCGCCGTTGCTTGGGGGTGGGTAGTTTCAGAAACGCGTGTTGAGGGTTGACGATGTCGGCTGATGGGACTTTGTTGCCATTCCCGAATGAGCCGCTGAGCGGCAGGTTCTGATGGAACCCGCCGCTCATAGTGTAACGGGGCCATCTGCGTTCGCTAGCCATATCACCCGAGTGGTAATCTTTGCCTTGACCCTGTAGTTGCTACAGGCCCTATGAGGCGCCCCGAGATCGTAAGTCTGATCGAACAGGGGTTGGCATTGAAGTCTGGTTCTCGAACGCACCGACCGGCAAACTACGTCCTGCTCTCACTTCTCTTGGGGGCTGCATGGCCCGCGACGACCTATGCGCAGGCAGATACCGACGCCGACGGGGAAGAAGAGCCCGAGATCGTCGTGCAATCGACGCGGACAGGCCGCCGCGTTCAGGACGAGCCGATCCGTGTGGATGTGGTGAACCGGGAGGAGATCGAGGAAAAGCTCCTCATGCGGCCGGGCAACATCGCCATGCTGGTCAGCGAAACCCCCGGCGTCAGGGTCCAGACCACATCGCCCGCCTTGGGTGCTGCCAATGTGCGTATTCAGGGCCTGAAGGGCCGATATACACAGATCCTCGCCGATGGCCTGCCGCTCTACGGCGGACAGACGCCCTCCATCGGCCTGCTTCAGATCCCACCTACCGATCTGGGTCAGGTGGAAATCATCAAGGGCGCCGCATCGGCCCTCTATGGACCTTCGGCCCTTGGCGGCGTCATCAATCTGGTGTCGCGCCGACCGGCGAGCGAACCACAGGGAGAGTTACTGCTGAATGCGACAAGTCGGAACGGCCAGGATGTCACGGCCTACGCCGCCTCGCCGATCAGCGACACGCTGAGCGCGTCGATCACGGCAGGCTATGATCGGCAGAGCCGCCAGGAACTCAACGATGATGGTTGGGCGGATATGCCCGGCTTTAAGCGCTTCACCGTCCGGCCACGGCTCTTCTGGGATGGCACTGACGGATCGAAGGCGCTGCTGACGTTCGGCGCGATGGCCGAACAGCGTGACGGGGGCACCATGCCGGGCGCCACCGCGCCGGATGGGCAACCTTTCGTGCAGGCGCAGCGTAGCCGTCGATATGACTTCGGCCTGGCGGCAGAGACGCCGCTGGAAGGCATCGGTGCACTTCACCTGCGCGCGTCCGCCGTGACCCAGTCCCATCGCCATCGCTTCGGCGACGTCATTGAGAATGACCGGCATCGGACCGGTCTGGCCGAGGCATCGGTCGGCGGTGAGGCTGGCGCGACCACATGGCTGGCGGGCGCGGCCATCCAGACGGATGATTATCGCTCAAAGGTCTATTCTGCCTTCGACTATAGCTACACCGTCCCCTCGCTCTTCGTTCAGGGGGAGCATAAGCTGGGTGACAGTCTGACCCTTGCGGGAAGCGCACGATGGGACGGCCACAGCGATTATGGTTCACGCATCAGTCCACGCCTGTCGGCTCTCTATAAGCCGAGACCGTGGACGATCCGCGCGTCGCTTGGACGCGGATTCTACGCGCCGACGCCATTTGTTGAAGAGGTTGAGGCCAACGGCCTTTCGCGCGTCGTGCCCTATGCCAGGTTGAAGGCCGAGGTGGCGGACAGCGCCTCGCTTGATTTCGGCTATGCGCACGGTCCGTTGGAAGCCAATGTCAGCCTGTTCGCGTCCAACATCGACAATGCCGTGCAACTCCAGATGGTCGATGCCAGTCACGTTACCCTCATCAACGCCACCGGCCTGACGAAGACGCGAGGCGCCGAGGTATTGCTCCGCTACCGCTGGAACGCGGTGACACTGACCGGCAGCTATGTTCACGTCGATGCGAGAGAGCCTGACCCCGATGCTGCGGGTCGCCGCATAGTCCCCTTGACACCCCGCGACAGCGCCGGGCTTGTTGCGATGTGGGAGAAGCATGGGCGCGGGCGTTTCGGGATCGAAGCCTATTACACCGGGCACCAGTCACTGGACGACAATCCCTATCGCACTCGCAGCCGACCCTATGTCCAGCTCGGCGCCATGGGCGAGCTCGTCCTCGGCAAGGTCAGCCTTTTCCTGAACGCCGAGAACCTGCTCAATGTCCGGCAGACCAAATTCGACCCGTTGCTCCTGCGCAACCGCGCGCCGAGTGGGGCATGGACGGTCGACGCATGGGCGCCGACCGATGGCTTGGTCCTCAACGGGGGTGTGCGGTTCCGGTTTGGCGGGGAGTAGCATGACTGTGGTCGAGGCTTCTCAATTCCAGCCATGCCTGGCGAATGATCTGCCAGCCGCCCGAGACGCCAAGACCGGCCAGCACCGACGCAACGGCGATATCGGGCCATGCGGTGCCGGTGCCGAAGACGCCCAGTGCAGCCGCGACCACTGCGATGTTCCCGATTGCGTCGTTGCGCGAGCAGATCCAGACCGACTTGCGGTTGGCATCGCCCTCCCGGTGCCGCCACAGCATCACGGCGCAGATCAGGTTGGCGACGAGCGCGAGAACGCCGACGATTCCCATGGTCTCGGCTGTGGGCAGCGTGCCCTTGGATGCCATCCAGGCCATGCTGCCGATGACCCAAACGCCTAGGAACAGCAGCGATATGCCTTTGGCGAGGGCCGCGCGGGCGCGCCAGCGCAGCTCAAGCCCGGCAACACCTAGGCTGATGGCATAGTTGGCCGCGTCGCCCAGAAAATCGAGCGCGTCAGCCTTGAGCGATGCTGATCCTGCCGTGACGCCGGCGACGATTTCGACACCGAACATCCCGGCGTTGATGATCAGCGCGATCCAGAGCGCGCGGCGCCAGACGCGATCGTCTGTCTTTCCGCCATTGTCGGGTGTTCCGCCGCAGCAGCCGCCAGCCATGTGCCATCACCTTTTCACGTCGATGACAGGCTATATAGTGCCTGTAGCAACTACAGGGTCAAGAGCATGGCGTTGACGATTGGAGAAATGGGCAAGGCCACAAACACGAAGATCGAGACGATCCGCTACTATGAGCGGATCGGCCTGCTGCCAAAGCCCGCGCGAACGTCGAGCAACTACCGGGACTATGGGCAGGCGGAGCTTGGCCGCCTGTCATTCATCCGGCGCTCTCGCGACCTCGGCTTCTCGCTGGATCAGGTGCGCGCGCTACTCGGCCTTTCCGACGACAAGAACTGCGACTGTGCTGGGATTGATCGTATCGCCCACCAGCATCTGGTGGAGGTGGATCGCAAGATTGCTGACCTCCAAGCGCTGAGAAGGGAATTGAAGGCAGTGATTGACTCGTGCGACGGAGGAACTGTCGCTGAATGCCGCATTATCGAAGCTCTGGGGCCGGAAATATCTACATGATCGTCGGCTCTCGGGCGGATTGTGTTGAAAAAGGCGGCTTCGAGCGCCGTTTGGCATAATGGCTGAGCGCCGCTGACGAGCAAGCCCGGCGCTTACTGCGCTCCGGCTATGGCCGGCATCGGGATAAGCTTGGCGAGCTTTCG
>NZ_QQWY01000078.1:0-6363 GCF_003950455.1 Sphingomonas sp. ABOLE | reverse complement strand
GCATGATCAATCGTCGTCGATCGGCTCGCGGCACACCCATCAGGTGCATCATCAGTTTCAATTACACCGGACCTCAGTTTTGGTGTAGGTTCTGTGCGGCTCCGCTTCCAAAATGACGGTCATGAGAGCGTAGGATTCCGCCCCCTCCCGCAAACGCCCCCTACGATTGAGAAGCGCGGCGGAATCTCTTAGATTGATCGCTGGAGGCTTTGTTCGCGGAGACGCGCACATTGCCTTCTTTTCGTTTTAGGAAGCGCTGCCCTAAGCGACAGAAGCCAGAGCTTTGACAATGCGGCATTCCGCGATGGAGCCGACCATGTATCTTGATCCTATCGGTGCAGACACGCGATGATGGCGGTCACGACGGCGGTGGTTTCCGCGACGTCGCGCACCCTCACTGTGTCGAGGCCGATTTCAGCAGCGGGATAGTCATTCCCACCGGGGAATATCGCATCCCCAATGAACAGCATCCCGTCGAGCGGGACACCGCTCTCGGCACTCAGGCGCTTCAGGCCATAGCCCTTGTCGATCCCTGCTCTGGTCACGTCGATCGATGTCGTGCCACCGAGATTGATCGAGAGCTCCGGCAGCTTCGCGCGCAACGTGGCCTGCAACGCGGTCCTCTTCTTTCGGTCAGGATCCCACGCTTCCTTTTCCTTCAGCGGCGCTGCCTGCCCCAGGCCCGAAAAGGTGATCTGGCTGCCCCGGTCCTCGATCCGTTCGCCCCAGATACGTTCGTCGGCGAGACCGGCATCGGTCAGCGCCTGATCGAAGGCCGTGCGGATCTTCGCCTTCTCCGCGTCGTCGAACAGTTCGGCATAGACCGCGCGCCAAGCGCCATTGATGAACCGATAGAGTTTCGTGCCTGTGGTCGGCATCAACCAGAGACGGTCGAGCGCGACGCCGGCAGGAAGGCGCGAGGCGATCTGCTTTTCGAACTGCGGCCAGTCCCCGCCCGAGATCACCGCCACATCCGTGATGGCGAGCAATCGGGCGAGGATTGCGGCCATATCCTCCGATAACGGCCGCTTGCTCTCGGCAAGCGTGCCGTCGAGGTCGAAGGCGATCAGCCACTTCATGCCGCCTTCCCTGCCGGATCGCGGTAGGCGAGCAGCCTGAGCGCATTGATGACGACGAGCAGCGTCGATCCCTCATGAACCGCCACCGCTGGCCCAATGCCGAGGCCGAGGATGGTAGCAGGCACCAGGAAGGCGACGACACCCAGGCTGACGAAGACGTTCTGCCGGATGATTCCACGGGTATGGCGGCTAAGACCGACTGCGAATGGCAGGTGCGCCAGATCGTCGGCCATCAGCGCCACGTCGGCTGTCTCCAGCGCAACGTCCGACCCCGCCGCGCCCATCGCGATGCCGACCGTGGCGCTTGCCATCGCCGGCGCATCGTTCACGCCGTCGCCCACCATCGCGACCTTGTCTTCGCCGGCGAGCTTCTTGATCGCGGCAACCTTGTCTTCGGGCATGAGGTCGCCCCACGCTTCGTCGATCCCGACTTCGTCGGCGATCGCTTCGGCGACTTTCTGGTGATCGCCGGAGATCATTATCATCCGCGACACGCCCATCTCGTGCAGCCGACGCAACGCGGTCTTGGCAGCTTCGCGAGGCGTGTCCATCAGGCCGATCGCGCCCAGGTCGCGGTCCCCCTTGCGGACCACCATTGTCGTGCGGCCGTTCTCGCGCAGCTTCGCGATTGCGTCCTGCGCGCCCTGCCCCAGCGCCGGAATGCCCTCACTTCCGAACATCTCGGCCTTGCCGATCCACACCGTCTCGCCATCCACGCTCGCGGTGACGCCCCGACCGGTCAGGCTCTTGAGGTCGCCGGCAGTCGGCACGGCACGATCGTTCAGACGTTCGCGGCCGTCCTTGACGATCGCTTGGGCCAGGGGATGGTCGCTCAACGCTTCGACGGCGACAGCCAGCGCCAGCAACTCGCCTTCATCGGCGCCATCGACGGGCACGACATCAGTGATGCGCGGACGACCTTCGGTCAGCGTGCCCGTCTTGTCGAAAGCGATCGCTTTGAGCGACCCGAGGTTTTCGAGCGGTGCACCGCCCTTCACGAGCACGCCGCCCCGCGCTGCACGGGCAACGCCCGACAGGACCGCGCTCGGCGTTGCGATCGCGAGCGCGCACGGGCTTGCCGCCACCAGCACCGCCATCGCGCGATAGAAGCTGTCGCGGAACGGCTCGTCGACGACCACCCATGCGAACAGCAGGAGCACTGACAGGACCAGGACGGCGGGCACGAAGATCCGTTCGAACCGGTCGGTGAAGCGCTGCGTCGGCGACTTCTGCGTCTCCGCTTCGCTCACCATCTTCACGACCTTGGCAAGCGCGCTTTCATTGGAACGGCGTGTCACCTCGATCTCGATCGCGCCGCCGCCGTTGATCGTACCAGCAAAAACCCGGCTTTCCGCGTCGACTGCATCGGGCTTGGCGCGTGCCGCTGCGGCATCTGCGACCGGCACCTTGTCGACCGGGATGCTTTCACCCGTGACCGGGGCCTGGTTGATCGCGCTGGTGCCCTTGATGACGAAGCCGTCGGCAGGCAGGCGCTCGTTCGGGCGGACGATGGCAATGTCCCCGACGACCATCTGCTCGACCGGGATTTCGCTGGTCTGCCCGCCGCGTCGCACGGTCGCGGTTTCGGGCGCGAGCTTCGCCAGCGCCTCGATCGCCTTCTTGGCGCGGCCCATTGCATAATGCTCAAGCGCATGGCCGAGGCTGAACAGGAACAGCAGCAGCGCACCTTCGGCCCATGCGCCCAGCGCAGCGGCGCCGGCCGCAGCGACCAACATCAGCGTGTCGATCTCGAACTTCTTCATCCGGAGGTTGTCGATCGCCTCGCGCAGCGTGAAGAATCCGCCGAAGAAATAGGCTGCGATATAGCAGGCGGTCGGCAGCCATTCGGGCGCGCCAGCGACCAGCCTCTCGATCGCGTAGCCGATCCCCAGCAGCGCGCCACAGGCGAGCGCGAAGATCAGCTCGGTATTGGGGCCGAGAAATTCGGCGTGGCTATGGTCGTGGCCATCGCCGGGGCCGTGCTTCTCTTCGCCCGCGCCGTGGCCCCCGGAGCCGTGGTCGTGGCCGGCATGTTCATCGGCAGCGACCCGCTTGCCCACCCTCACCTTCAGCTTGCGAAGCGCAGCGCGCACCTCCTCTTCGGTGGTTTCGCGGCGATCATATTCGACCCGGACAGACCCGCTGGTGCTGGCGCTTGCCTGGACCACGCCGGGCAAGGCGCACAGCGCATCGCTGACCGTGCGCGCCCGACGTTCGTGGTTGATCCCCGTCACCTGCCAGATCGCATGGCCGTAGCGCTCGGTGATTTCGGCACCTGCGGCGCGCACCATTTCGCGCAACCGTGGCAGCGGCAGCTTGGCGGCATCGAAATGGATGCACAGCGCCGCTGGCGTGTTGCCGTCGAGACAGATCACATGCGCCCGCTCGACACCTTCGCGCTTTGACAGGGTTGATACGAGACGGTCCAGGCAGGCATCGGCCGCGTCAGGAAGGTCCGGCAACAACACTGGAATGTCGAGTTCGAGCTTGTCGTTCATGACGACCTCCTTTCGCTTTTCTTGGTTTCGGCGCGCGCGTCGCGCAGGATTTCGACACCGCCCTTGATGGCGATGATGGCGGTGGCGAAGCCGACCAGCAGGTCCGGCCAATTGGTACCCAACCACAGCACCAGCACGCCGGCGATCAGGATGCCGCCGTTGGAAATGAAGTCGTTGAAGCTGAAGGTGGTTGCGGCCCGGAGATTGACGTCCGGATCCTTGAGGCGCTGGAGCAGCCGCAGGCAGAGGTAATTCACGACGCCGGCGATCGCGGACATGACCATCATGGTAGGTCCGATGGGCTCGCTGCCCTGCACGTAGCGCCGTCCGACATCGATCAAGATGCCGCCCGCGAAGATCAGCAGCATGACGCCCGAAGCGACCGCGGCGCGTGTCTTCCATGTCTGGCCCCGGGTGAGCGCCACAAGGCTCAGCGCATACACAGCCGTATCGGACAGGTTGTCGACGCCGTTGGCGATCAGCGCGCTCGAGTCCGCGAAGAAGCCGGAAACGAAGAAGCCCGCAGCGATCGCCGCGTTCAGCAGCAGGACGATCCACAGTGTGCGGCGCTCCTGCCCGCCATTGTTGTCGTTGCCCGGGATCATCCCATCATCTCCTCAAGTGTCAGCAGGGCCAGGAAGCCGACGAAAAACATCGAGCTGATGAGCGGGGTGTCGGGTTTCTCGTGCGCCTCGACCAGCAACTCCTCCGTGACGAGGTAGAGCAGCGCCATCAGCCCGAAGCTGAGGAAGCCGGCGATCATCACCGGCGACAGCGCGGCGACCGGCACGGCAGCGAGCGCGCCGATCGGCAGCAGCAGGGCCAATGCCGAGACGATCACGATGATGCGCAAGCGCGAGCGATAGGTTTCCGCCAGCTCGTCGGTCAGCGTCAGTCCCAGAAATAACACTTCCAGAGTGAGCGCGATCGTCAGCAGGAGACCTGCCTTCTCGCCCGCCACGAAAGCGAGGCCGAGCACCAGGCCGTCGACCAGAATGTCGATGCCGATCGCGGCGAGTAGCGCCATCGGCCCCTTGAAGCGGGCCTCAAGAGCCTTGAGCCCCAGCATGGTCGCGACGCCCGCCGCCCCGCCGATCAACGTCGCGCTGGGCGATGCCTCATGCTTGACCTGCGGCAGGATTTCGGTCGCTGCCGCCGCGAACACGACGCCGGCAGCGAGATGCTGTAGGCCCGCCACGAGGCCAGGTTTCAACTTGGTGCGGCTCGCGACAATCGCGCCGAGCACGACCGCCAGCACAGGCGCAAGCGTATAGAGCAGTGCCTGCATTTCCTAGGACTCCTCCGGGGTTCGGTGGCAGACGCGGATCTTCCCGCGTCGCGTGAACGCGATCGATCCGCCCGCCACGACAGCCCGCGAATGGTCGCCGCGAAACTCGTCACCGGTTCGCTGCGCGCGCAGGATCTCGGTCCTGCCCTTCGGCAGCCAGGTGACGGCCATTTTCAAGCCGTCATCGATGAAGTCGACATCGGCGCGTGTGCCGTCGTCGCAGTACATGATGCGCTGCGCGATTAGTTTCGACGTCAGATGCTTTTCATGCGCCGGCTCGGTAGGCTGGGTCGGCGCTGGATTACACGCCCCTATAACCGCCCCGGAGACGAGAACGACGCCGAGGCGCGCGATCGCCAGACCGGCCCGATTCAGGCCGCACAAGGTTGTCACATTTGAAATCGACGTGTCAGACATCGGTCTCTTCCGACGAAGCGCCCTGTGGCGTTCGAAGGCAGGGCAGTTCATCGCGTGCCTTCCTGCTCGCAGATCCGGGTACGGCCATCGCCTTCCACGATGGTGAGCTGCGACCCCTTGAAGGTCGCGGTGGCTGTTTCGCCGACATATTGCAGGCCCTGCGCTGGCGCGGTCAGCATCATCGGCGGTCCCCCGTTGGAGCGCCGCAAATCGATCTGCAGGCCGTTGTCCTTGTAATCGACGAACAGCGGTTCCCCGTCGGAACAGCGATATCTATGCCGCCCCATTTCCCCGGTCGCCACGGCGCTGTCGGACGAATGGATCTGCTGCTCCGTTGGCGGGGCTGGCGGCTTTCTTTCCGAGCACGCCGCGAGCCCGACAACGAGGATGACGGCGGGCAGCACCCGCTTACAGTGCATCATCATCGCGCCTTCCTCCTGTAGCGGAAGGGGACGCGCTGACGATTGATAGCCCGGGCAGGCTGACCTACCCGCCAGCGGAGATAGGTTGCGAGGCGATCGTCAGATTCGACCATCAGGGATCGCAGGCGGCGCAACATCATCGCCGCGAACGGCAGGGAGAGCGCCCCGCGCAGCGTGCAGCTATGCGTTAGCCTGGTGCCGCCATCGTCCCCCGCCAGCTCGTACCGCTCTTCGAGCGTGAACAGATAGGGGATGCCGCAGGACCAAGCGAAGGCGTGCGGTTTATCGAATCGATCAATCCGTGCTGGCGTCCGAATTGGCCGGGTGATGCCCTGGATCGCAAAGGTGCATTCTGTGTCGCCGAGCCGGGACGGATCATCGAGAAATACGAGCGGACTCCACGCCCGGCGATGATCCGGATCGGTGAGTGCCGACCAGATGCGCAGTGGCCCGCCGTGAAGCATCGAGCTGGTTATGGTGCGAGGCATATCCCCATCTCCCAGAGATGGGCGGGGCGATCGCGGATCGCCCTGCCCATCCATCAGGCCAAGTTGTTCACGAAGGTCTGACCGTGGTCGTCCCCTTCATGCTCCTCATTGTAGTGCTCGGGTTTCTCGATCACTTTCTGCCCGAACCGGGCATAGAGTGTCGGCAGCACG
>NZ_QQWY01000077.1:0-6461 GCF_003950455.1 Sphingomonas sp. ABOLE | reverse complement strand
CCATATGGGCGCGGGCACCAAGGCCTATGCCTTCATCTGGGCGATGGCGGGCGAGAACCAGGATTATACCGACATGCAGGTGCTGGATATCTGCCAGCTGGCCTGACCCCTTAACTCCCCCTCCCGCGCGCGGGAGGGGGCTGGGGGGTGGGCCCCCGGCCTTCGCGCGCGATGCAATCCTTGGATAGCGGGGGCCCACCCCCCGACCCCCTCCCGCAGGGGGAGAGGGACATGCCATGACCAACCCCTTCGATCTCAGCGGCCGAGTGGCCGTCGTCACCGGCGCGAACACCGGCATCGGGCAGGCGATTGCCGTCGCGCTGGCGGCGGCGGGAGCGGATGTCGCCTGTGTCGGCCGCACACCTGCCGAGGAAACGGTAGCCAAGATCGTCGCGCTCGGCCGCCGGGCGCAGATCGTCTCCGCCGACCTGTCGACGATCGCGCCAATAGGGCAGGTGGTCGACGAGACACTCTCGCGGCTCGGGCGGCTGGATATCCTGGTCAACAATGCGGGCATCATCCGCCGCGCCGACGCCGTTGATTTCACCGAGGCGGACTGGGATGCGGTGATCGACACCAATCTCAAATCGGTGTTTTTCCTCAGCCAGGCAGCGGGGCGGCACATGATCGCGCAAGGCAAGGGGCGGATCATCAACATCGCGTCGATGCTCACCTTCCAGGGCGGCATTCGGGTGCCGAGCTATACCGCGTCCAAGGCGGGAGTCGGTGGGCTCACCAAGCTGCTCGCCAATGAATGGGCGCGACACGGGGTAACGGTCAACGCGATCGCACCGGGCTATATCGCTACCAACAACACCGCCGCGCTGCAGGCGGATGCGGCGCGCAACACCGCGATCCTCGACCGGATACCGGCGGCGCGTTGGGGGGCGCCGGAAGATCTCGGCGGCGCTGCGGTGTTCCTTGCCTCCGATGCGGCGGCCTATGTGCAGGGGCATATCCTTGCGGTCGACGGCGGATGGCTCGCGCGGTGAGCCAAGGCTGGACGCGGCGCGGCGCGCTCGGGGCGGGGGCGGCGCTGGTCGCCGCGGCGGCCGCGCGCGCAGCCCCGGACGGTGTGGTCCGCACTGCCGCGGGCGACTTCGTCGGTACCGGCTCCAGCGGGGTGCGAGCGTTTCGCGGCATCCGATATGGCACCGCCCCGCGCTTTCGCGCGCCTGTCGCCTTCGCCGCTCCGGGGCAGACGATCGCTGCCGACAAGTTCGGCCCGGTCTGCCCGCAGCGCGGTCCTTATGGCCCGCAGGACGAAGACTGCCTCTATCTCAACATCTGGACCACCGAAGCGGACAGCCGGGCGCGCAAGCCGGTGATGCTGTACGTCCATGGCGGCGCCTATTCGAACGGCAGCGTCACCGATCCGCTCAACGACGGCGAGGCGCTGGCCGCGCGGGGCGACGTGGTGGTGGTCACCGTCAACCACCGGCTCAATGCGCTCGGCTATCTCTATCTTGCGCGGCTAGATCCGCGCTTGCCCGATAGCGGCAATGCGGGGCAGCTGGACCTGATCCTGGCGCTGCGCTGGGTGCGCGCCAACATCGCCGCGTTCGGCGGCGACCCGCAGCGGGTGATGGTGTTCGGCCAGTCCGGGGGCGGGGCCAAGATCGCGACGATGCTGGGCATGCCGGCCGCGCAGGGGCTGTTCCACCGCGCCGCGACGATGAGCGGCCAGCAGGTGACCGCCTCGGGACCGCTCAATGCCACCGCGCGGGCGCGTGCCTATCTGGCGGCGCTGAAGCTTTCGGAGCGCGACCTTTCCCCGCTGCTCGATTTTCCGGTGGCGCGGCTCGTGGAAGCGCTCGACGCGACGGACCCGATCCTGGGCGGCGGCCTGTATTTCGGCCCGGTGCTCGACATGCGATGGCTGACCCGTCACCCCTTCTGGCCGGACGCAAACCCGCTGGGTAACGCGATCCCGATGATCCTCGGCAATGTTCGCGACGAGACCAGGGCGTTTCTCTCGCCGGATTCGGAGAAGGTGCGCGGACTCGACTGGGACAATCTCGCCGCGCGCATGGCGCCCGAGCTGAAGATCGACATCCTGCCCGAATGGGTAGTGGCGCAATATCGCGCGCACTTCCCCGACTGGTCGCCGACCGAGATCTTCTATGCCGCCACCACCGCGGGCCGCAGCTGGCGCGGTCAGGTGATCGAGGCCGAGGCGCGAGCCGCCGCCGGTGCGCCCACTTTCGTATATCAGGTCGACTTCACCTCGCGCACCGATCCGCGGCGCGGCGCCTTCCACACGATCGACATTCCGCTGGTGTTCGGGACCCTCGCCGCAAAAGGCTCGCAAACCGGCACGGCGGCCGACGCGCGGGCGGCCAGTGCGGCGATGCAGGAGCGCTTCGTCGCCTTCGCCCGGACCGGCGATCCCAATCCTCCGGGCATGCCGCGCTGGCCGCGCTACGACCTCGCGACCCGGGCGACGATGGTGTTCGACGCGCACAGCCATATCGAAAACGATCCGCGCCGCTGGCAGCGCGAACTGTTCTCCCGCGTCCCCTATATCCAGCCCGGTACCTGACCGGCGATCGCGGGAGGGAGCGACCGAGGGCCGACGTCATCGCGCCTCATGTCCGCGGCGCGATCCGTTCTCTCTGCGACGCTCCAAACCAGTGACGAAAAAGACCTTGTTCGCCGTGCGAAACGCCTGTTGACACCGGTTACCATCGCGCGCAGAAAAGGCATGGGGACAGCGGACGGAGACCCGTGGACCCCGGGGAGGATCGAGCAGACGCGCGGATATCGCGTGCAAGGGCCCTTCCCACGGATTGGACGACGGCAGCGACGCAGGCGCGCGCAGCCGCTTTCAGAACGGACCGTCCCGCGGGGACGAAGGGAGAGAGAGATGGCTGAGGGGTTCTCGGTGCCGGGACAGGCACGCATGCGGCACTTGCGGGGCGTTTCGGCGGGGGCGCTGATCCTGGCGCTGGCTGCGCCGATGGTAGCCGCGGCGCAGGTGGCGCCGGATGGCTCGCAGACGACGCCGTCGACCGGCATCGACGCCGGGCAGGCGGAAAATCAGGAAATCATCGTCACCGGCTTTCGCCGCTCGCTCGATGCGGCGCTGAACGTCAAACGCGATTCGGTGGCGGCGGTCGACGCGATCGTCGCGGAAGACATCGCCAAGTTCCCGGACCAGAATCTGGCGGAATCGCTGCAGCGCATCCCCGGCATCTCGATCCAGCGCGATGCCGGGGAGGGCAGGGCGATCACCGTGCGCGGTCTCGGCGCGCAGTTCACCCGGGTTCGCGTCAACGGCATGGAGACGGTGGCGACCTCGACCGATGGCGCCAGCGCGAACCGCGATCGCGCCTTCGATTTCAACGTGTTCGCGTCCGAGCTGTTCACCTCGATCGTCGTCCACAAGACGGCGGAAGCCTCGCTGGACGAGGGCTCGCTCGGCGCCGTGGTCGACCTCAACACCGGCAACCCGCTGGCCGGCAAGACCGGCCTCACCGCGGTTGGTTCGGCGCAGGCGAGCTACAATGATCTTTCCAAGAATGTGCGGCCGCGGCTTGCCGGCTTGCTCTCCTGGAAGAACGCCGCCGGCACCTTCGGCGCGTCGGTTTCGGCGGCGTACAGCAAGACCAACAATCTCGAGCTGGGCAACAACACGGTGCGCTGGGCGCAGGCGCGCTTCGACTCGGTGAACGGTACGCCCTGCTTCTACAACAGCGCGACCGGCACGACGCCGGTGCGCAACAGCGGCGGCACCTATCGCTCCAGCGCGGCTTGCAACGAGGCGGCGCTGGCCTTCCACCCGCGCATCCCGCGCTATGGCGAGGTGGGGCACGATCGCGAGCGGCTGGGCATCACCGGCAGCGTCCAGTTCGCGCCGACGGACCGCACCAAGATCTCGATCGACGGGCTCTATTCGCGCTTCAAGGAGACGCGCGAGGAGAAATGGGGCGAGGTGCTGCTGCGCTCGAACGAGCGCTCGATCGACCTGCTCAACCCGACCTATGACACCAAGGGCAACATGGTGTCGGCCACGCTCAACGATGCCTGGGTCCGCACCGAGCATTATCTGCGCAAGTCGCAGACGGAATTCTATCAGATCGGCGGCAGCTGGGACCAGGACGTCACCGACACGCTCCGCTTCACCCTGCTCGGCGGCATTTCGAAATCGGATGCGAGCATCCCGGTCGAGACCACCTTCGTCTTCGACAACCGCACCGCGCAGAACTACAGCTACGACTATTCCAACATGTGGCAGCCGAAGCTGACCTTCGGCACCAGCGTGACCGATCCGGCGAACTTCCAGCTGGCCGAGATCCGCGATCGCCCCTCGAACGTCACCAACAAGTTCCGCACCGCGCAATTGCGCACCGAATGGGACGTGACCGACGGGTTTCAGGTCAAGGCAGGCGGTGTCTATCGCCGCTTCTCCTTCGACTCCGTCGCCTATACCCGCGATGCCGTGGTGTGCCCGACCAAAGCCGCCGCCGCGCGCGACGCGGTGCTGGGCAACGTGACCTGCTCGGCATCGAGCCAGGTCTTCGCGCCGGGCGCCATCTATGGCTTCCCGGCAGCGGGGCTGGGCGAGACGTTCAACCTCGGCAATGCCGGCCAGCCGTCCGGCACGACCAGCACCTTCCTCATCCCCAATATCGACGCCTCGGCGAAATATACCGGCCTCTACGATCGCCCGCTGGCGATCGATCCGGGCAACATCCGCAACGTGGTCGAGGCTGCAAAGGGCGGCTATCTCGAATTCGACGTGAAGGGCGATCTGTTCGGGCTTCGCTACGCCGCCAATGCCGGCATGCGCTACGTGCGAACCGACCAGACCTCCACCGGTCTCAACAACGGCGTGGCGGTCACGGTGCGGCGCAACTATGACGACTGGCTGCCGGCGATCAACGTTGCGCTGTTCCCGACCGAGCAGGTGATCCTGCGCGGCGCCGTTTCCAAGGTGATGACCCGGCCGACGCTCGGCAATCTCACTCCCGGCGGCTCGGTCGACGGCTTCAACTATCGCATCAACTTCGGCAACCCGCAGCTCGATCCGTTCCGCGCGACCTCCTATGACATCGCCGCCGAATGGTATTTCGCGCCGCAATCGATCTTCTCGGTCGCGCTGTTCAAGAAGAATGTGGAGAGCTTCCCCGTTTCGGTGACCACCTCGGGCAGCTACGCTTCGACCGGCCTGCCGCTGTCGATCATCCCGCCAAGCTCGCCTGCAGCGTCGAACCCGGAGGGGCAGATCTGGCAGATCAGCACGATCACCAACGGGACCGGCGCGTCGCTGAAGGGCATGGAAGTCTCGTTCCAGACCGCCTTCCGCTTCCTGCCGGGCTTCCTCAAGAATTTCGGCATGATCGCCAACGCGACCTTCATCGATTCGGATGCGGCATATACGCAGAGCGGGCCGGCGATCGCACCCGGCGGCGCGCTGGTCGCGGTAACGCGGACCGAGACGCTCTACGGGCTGTCGAAGCGCGCCTATAACGGCACGCTTTACTATGAGGACCAGAAGTTCAGCGCGCGCGGTTCGGTGAGCTATCGCGGGCCGTATATCGATGGCGGCTCCGGCACCGGCAACATCTTCGAGGGGTATAACTCGTCGCTCAACGTCGATGCCTCGATCCGCTACAAGATCACGCCGAACGTCGAGGTGTCGCTGGAAGGCACGAACCTCACCGACGACTATCGCGATCGCTACACCGATCTCGATGCCAACCGGAACTATGAATATAACCACTTCGGTCGCACGATCCTGATCGGTGCGCGCTTTAAGATGTGAGCAGCGCGAAAGGGAAGGAGGCGATGGGTATCGATCGCAGACGGGCGCTGCTCGGAACGCTCGCCCTCGGCATCGGCGGGGCCGCTGCAGCGCAGACCTCGCCGCCTGCGGTGGCCGGCCAGCGGGTGCCGGGTCGCCCCGACCCGCGCGAGACGATCGACCTTTGGCCGGACGGTGCGCCGGGACTTCCCGCCGCGCCGCCGGTCGAGACGGTCGACGAGCGGAGCAAGGATCTGCAGCTTGCCGACCGTGCCGTCCATGGGGTCACCCACCCGAGGCTCGTCGTGTTCCGGCCGGAGCGGCCCAACGGTACGGCGGTGCTCATCTTTCCCGGCGGCGGCTATCGCTGGGTGGTGGTCGACAAGGAAGGCTATGAGACGGGCCGCTGGCTGGCGGCGCGCGGCTATACCGCCTTCGTCTTGTTCTACCGGCTGCCGGGCGAGGGCTGGGGCGCGGGCCCGGACGTGGCGCTTTCGGATGCGCAGCGGGCGATACGGGTGCTCCGATCGCGCGCCGGGCAATATGGCATCCGGCCCGACAGGATGGTCGCGATGGGCTTCTCGGCGGGCGGTCATCTTTGCGGCGATCTCGCGACCCGCTTCGATGCCCCCACCTATGCCGCGATCGATGCGGCGGACCGCCTCTCTGCGCGCCCCGACGGCGCGGCGCTGCTCTATGCGGTCCAGTCGATGAC
>NZ_QQWY01000076.1:0-7078 GCF_003950455.1 Sphingomonas sp. ABOLE | reverse complement strand
GGCTTACTTGCCGCCGTCGGATCCGGCCAGCTATCCGCGCTGCTCGCGCACCGTGAAGGACCATTGTCGCCAGCCCGGCGGCAAGTAAGCCCACAAGCCTTCCCTCCCCTCCCGTCCGCGGGCGGGGAGCAAGGTTGGCGTCGCGGCCAACCTCCCCTAGGCTCTCCCCAAATTCTGTAGGAGAGCATTGCCGATGACCATCCGCTTCGACGACCGCGTCGCCATCGTCACCGGTGCCGGCGGCGGAATCGGCCGTGCCTATGCGCTGGAACTCGCCCGGCGCGGCGCCAAGGTGGTGGTGAACGATCTCGGCGCGAGCCGCGACGGATCCGGACATTCCGATGCCGCCCCCGCGGTGGTCGCCGAAATCGAAGCGTTCGGCGGCGAGGCGATCGCCGATGGCGGCAGCGTCACCGATGCCGCGGCGATGGTCGCGATGGCCGAGGCCGCCAAGGCGCGCTGGGGCCGGATCGACATCCTGATCAACAATGCCGGCGTGCTCCGCGACAGGAGCTTCGCCAAGATGACGCCCGAGGATTTCGCCTTCGTCGTCGACGTCCATCTGATCGGCTCGGCCAAGGCCACCAAGGCGGTGTGGGAGACGATGCGCGAGCAGGGCTATGGCCGCATCCTGATGACCGCCTCGTCAACCGGCCTGTTCGGCAATTTCGGCCAGACAAATTATGGCGCCGCCAAGCTCGGCCTCGCGGGCCTCACCAAGACGCTGCACCTCGAAGGCGCCAAGCACGGCATCCGGGTCAACACCATCGCGCCCGTCGCCGGCACGCGGATGACCGAGGACCTCTTCCCCGAAGCCGCCTTCGCCGCCTTCGCGCCCGAGCATGTCGCCCCCGCCGCGCTGTTCCTCGTCTCCGAGCAAGCGCCGAGCAACATGATCGTCGGCGCCGGCGCGGGCGTGGTGCAGGCAGCCTATATCACCCTCACACCGGGCGCGGTGCTGGCCGAGCCGACGCCTGAAGCGGTCGCCGCGCAATGGGCGCAGATCACCGACCGCACCGGCGAGATCGTCCCCGGATCGGGCGCCGAGCAGACCATGGCGATCCTCAGCAAATTGCAGCATTAGGCCTCCGCGCATCACCGTATTGCATCAGCAATACACGCATGGCATTCTCCCATGCGCGAAGGAGGATTGCCGATGTATAGCGAAAGCGAACTGGCAGGCGCCGTGGAGGCGGGGGCACTCACCCCCGATGCTGCGACGGCGTTCCGCAACTATGTCGCCGCCAGCCGGGCCACCCCGGCGGTGGACGAAGAGCATTTCCGGCTGCTGAGCGGCTTCAACGACATCTTCGTCACCATCGCCGCGGCGCTGATCCTGCTGGCGATTGGCAAGCTGGGCGGCAGCTTGGTCGAGATGCTGACCGGCGGCGGCCCCGAACCGCGTGTGATCGGTGCCAACCTCATCGGCGGGGGTGCTGCGGTAGCGGCGACCAGCTGGATGCTTGCCGAATATTTCACCGCGCGGCGCCGGCTCGCCCTGCCCTCGATCCTGCTGCTGCTCGGCTTCGTCGGCGGCGCGGGCGCGACCATTGCGGGCCTGTTCGTGATCAACGGCCAGTGGCTCACCGATACGCTGCACCTGACCAGCCAGGTCGCGCAGCAGCGCTTCGGCGGGGTGATTGCCGCCGTGGCGGGCAGCCTCACCGCAGCTGCGGCCTGGGTGCATTGGCGGCGCTTCATGGTGCCGATCACCGTCGCAGCCGGCGCGCTCGCCGTTGTCGGGGTGTCCGTCGGCCTGATCCTCTCGCTGATCCCCGCCGCCAAGGACTGGGTCAACGCGATCCTGCTGGTCGGCGGCATCGCGACGTTCATCGCGGCGATGCGCTGGGACATGACCGATCTCGAGCGCCGCACCCGCCGCGCCGACGTCGCCTTCTGGCTGCACCTCGCCGCCGCCCCGCTGATCGCGCACCCGGTGTTCCACATGCTTGGCGTGTTCGACGGCGAGATCGGCGCGCCGATGGCGGCTTTGGTGTTTGCGCTCTACCTGTTCTTTGCCTTCGTGGCGCTGGCGGTCGACCGGCGCGCGCTGCTCGTCTCCAGCCTAGCCTATGTGCTGTGGGCGATGTACTCGCTGTTCCACCAGAGCGGCGCGGTGGAGCTGAGCGCGGCGTTCACCGGGCTGGTGATCGGATCGGCGCTGCTGTCGCTCTCCGCCTTCTGGCACCCGATGCGCCGCGCTGCGGTGGGGATGCTGGGCGACCTCGCCCGGCGGCTGCCGCCCACCCAGCAGGGCGCGCTGGCCTGAGCGTCCGACCTACCCCCCACACTCGGGTGGGGGGGATCGGTCCTCGGGCCTTATCGGCCCAGCAACCCTTCCAGCATCCGCGCCATGTTCACCGCCGTGTAGGGCTTTTGCAGCACCGGCACCCCGGCATGGTCCGCGTCGAGCTGGAGCTGCTCGCCATAGCCCGTCGCGAACGCATAGGGGACGCCGTCCGCGCGAAGGCGATCGGCGATCGGCAGGCTGGTCTCGGCGCCGAGGTTGACGTCGAGGATCGCCACGTCGAACTGTTCCGCGCCGATTTCCTCGAGCGCGCTGCCGATCGATGCCGCGGTCACCACCCGCTCGGCGCCCAGGCGCAGCAGGATGTCCTCGGCGTCCATCGCGATGATCAGGCTGTCCTCGACCAGCAGCACCGGCCCGCGCAGGATCGGGCGCATCTCGCCGCCCACGGGCACCGGCACCGGCTCTTCCACGTCGCGAACGTGCTTCTCGGCTGCGTCGCCGTCGAGCACGACATGCCGTGCGGGGATGCAGAACTCGGCCTCCAAGCCGGTTAGCGGATACCGCACCGTCGCCTTGCCGCCCAGGTCATAGGGTACCGAGCGCTGGATGATCGTCGTGCCAAAGCCTTGGCGCGTCGGCGGCTGGACGACGGGACCGCCGCGCTCGCGCCACTCGACCCGGCAATCGCCCTGCGCGTCCAGCTCCCAGCGTACCGAGACCGTGCCGCTGTCCGACAAGGCACCATATTTGGCCGAGTTGGTCATCAGTTCGTGAAACACCAGCGCCAGCGTCGAGAAGGCCGCCGGGCGCAGCAGCACCATCGGCCCGTCCTGGTCGAGCCGCCCGGAACGCTCGCCGAGATAGGCCGCCGCCTCGGTGCGCAGCAGCCGGCTGAGCGGCGCCGGCCCCCAATTGTCCTCGGTGATCTGGTCGTGGGCGCGGGCCAGCGCCTCGATCCGGCCGTCGAGCATCCGGATATAGGTGGCGGTATCCATCCCCGGCGCGCGCGACTGGCGCACCAGCCCGCGGATCAGCCCGAGGATATTGCGCACCCGGTGGTTGAGCTCGGCGATCAGCAGCTCCTGCCGCTCGGAGGCGCGCTGGCGCTCTTCCTGCGCGTCGTCGGACAGGCGCAGCACCACTTCGATCAGCGAGGCGCGCAACACCTCGGCGATGCGCAGTTCCACCTCGGTGAAGGGCAGCGAGCGGCCGCGCACTTCCTGGCTCCACAGCTCGAAGCTCTGCCGCGGCGTGAGGCGTGCGCCATTGGGGCCCAGTTCGACGGGCTTTTGCGGATCACCGGCCCAGTTGACCGTGCGCACGAGTTCCTGCCGGAACAGAAGCACATAATCCCGGGGAGAGCGGCTGATCGGGATCGCCAGCAGCCCTGCGCCGACATCGGCATATTCCGCCGCTTGCGGCAGCACTTCGGCGAGGTGATCGGTCGCGAACACGCGGCCCGCCGCCATCGCGTTCAGTCGGCGCGTGATCGAGGCGAAGGACGAGGGCGGCGGGGTGATGCCGCTGAACGCCACCTTGCCGCCGATCCAGATCGCGATGCCGTCGCACGGCACCACTTCCCGGAGCCGACTACCCAGCCATTCGGGATCGTCGAGCAGCCCGCCGTCACCGGCCACCGCCGCGAGCAGCCGGTCGCTGGTCGCGCGTGCGGCCGCCTCGTAGGCGGAGAGTTCCTTGCGCTCGCGGCTCTCCAGCTTGAGCGCGAACATCTGGCCGAACAGCTCGGCCATCGAACGGCGCTCGAAGCCCGGGCAGCGCGGGCCGCCATAATGGTGGCAGGCGAACAGCCCCCACAATTTGCCCTCGACGATGATCGAGATCGACATGGAGGCCTTCACCCCCATGTTCTTGAGATATTCGATATGGATCGGCGAGACCGACCGCAGCACCGACAGTGACAGGTCGAGCGGCGCGCCGAACTCGTCGCGCTGCGGCACGATCGGCACCGGCTCGGCCGCCACGTCGGCGATGATCCGGAACGGCGTGCGCAGATACAGCTTGCGCGCCTGTTGCGGGATATCGCTCGCCGGATAGCGAAGGTCGAGGAAGCTGCCGATGCCGCTGCGGGCGGCTTCGGCCACCACTACGCCCGATCCGTCGCGCTCGAAGCGATAGACCATCACCCGGTCGAAACCGGTCAGCGCCCGCACCTGCCGCGCGCCCTCGCGGAAGAAGTCG
Source organism: Sphingomonas sp. ABOLE (assembly GCF_003950455.1). NCBI lineage: Bacteria > Pseudomonadati > Pseudomonadota > Alphaproteobacteria > Sphingomonadales > Sphingomonadaceae > Sphingomonas > Sphingomonas sp. ABOLE. The sequence goes on along the minus strand of NZ_QQWY01000076.1, from coordinate 2,628 downwards.
GCGATCTTCTCCTTCTCGTCGAGCCGGCCCATCATCGCGCGCAGGGTGCTGGCGGTGTCGCCGGCGGCATCCGAGGTGCACGGCTCGCCCTCGACCACGATCGTGTCGCCGGTCATGTGGAGCGCGAGGTCATAGGTGCGGCCGCGGGTGCGCAGCGCCTTGATGCCGAAGATCCGCTCCAGTGCATCGTCACCGCGCAGCAGCGTCAGCCGGTTGCGCAGCGCATGGATCGCCTCGTCTTCGAGATAGTCGCTGGCATGGGTGCCGAGCATGTCCTCGGCCGACAGGTCGAAATGCTGCGCGACATTGGCCGAGGCGCGCTTAATCAGCCAGTCGCTCGAAAAGGCGATCAGGAAGCCGAAGGGCTGGATCGCCCCCAGTTGGTGGATTGGTTCGCGATCGCAGTTGGTCAGATCGACCTGGAAAACGCCATTGTCCACTTATGCAACCTTCGCCAGCCACTTCGTGCCGGCGGCCTCGAACCGCCCGAAGGTCTGGTTGGCGGCGGTGACGGCAGTCTCCAATGCCTCCGGCTCGTACAGGAGCAAATTAAGTTTTTCTAGTAATTCCGGCCACATATGCGGCGGCTGGTGGCTGCCCAGATAGGCGCGCGGCCAGCTGTCCGGTATGCTGCGGGCGAGGAAGCGCCCGCCGAGACGCGAACCTTCGAGCACGTACAGCATGCCCGCCATCGCCGCATCCGACGTAACGGAATCCTCGCTTTCGGGAGCCGGGAGGATGATGCCCAGCGCGTCGAGATCGACCTGGATCACGCCTGCGCGGCGGCGCTGCGGCCAGTCCTCGGTGATCGCCTCGGCACCGCCTTGGTCGAGCAGCGCCTCCACCGGCAGCAACGCTTCGGCATGGGCGGCGAGCAGCCCGGCATAATCGTCGCGACGGGCGAGGTCGAAGCGGCCGAACAGCGCATCGACCCGGGCATGCGCGGCGCCCGTGGCCTCCCGCAATCGACGATGTGCGGCGTTCATGCGGACAGATTTTTCATGAGGCGGCGATCCACGGCAAGCAAAAACCGCTTGCCGTGGATGTGTTCCATTAGGGCCGGAATGGCCTCAAATTATGCGGCGCCGAAAACGCGCGCGAAGATCGTGTCAACGTGGCGATAATGATAGCCGAGGTCGAACTTCTCTTCGATGACCTCGGGGCTCAGCGCCGCAGTGACTTCGGGATCGGCCTTGAGCAGTTCCATCAGCGACAGTTCGCCGTCCGATTCCCACACCTTCATCGCATTGCGCTGGACGAGGCGATAGGCGTCCTCGCGGCTCACGCCGGCCTGGGTCAACGCCAGCAGCACGCGCTGCGAGTGGACCAGCCCGCCCATGCGATCGAGATTCTTCTGCATGCGCACCGGGTAGACCAGCAGCTTGTCGACCACGCCAGTCAGACGAGCGAGCGCGAAGTCGAGCGTGATCGTCGCGTCCGGGCCGATATAGCGCTCGACCGAGGAGTGGCTGATGTCGCGCTCGTGCCACAGCGCCACATTCTCCAGCGCCGGGGTGACATAGCCGCGCACCATGCGGGCGAGGCCGGTCAGGTTCTCGGTCAGCACCGGGTTGCGCTTGTGCGGCATCGCCGACGAGCCCTTCTGGCCGGGCGAGAAATATTCCTCGGCCTCCAGCACCTCGGTGCGCTGCAGGTGGCGGATTTCCACCGCAAGCCGCTCGATCGACGAGGCGATCACGCCCAGGGTTGCAAAGAACATCGCGTGGCGGTCGCGCGGGATCACCTGGGTCGAGACCGGCTCGACCGACAGGCCCAGCTTGGCCGCGACATGCGCCTCCACCCGCGGATCGATATTGGCGAAGGTGCCGACCGCGCCCGAGATCGCGCAGGTCGCGATGTCGGCGCGCGCGGCGAGCAGGCGCGCCTTGTTGCGCTGGAACTCGGCATGCGCCTCGGCGAGCTTGAGGCCGAAGGTGACAGGCTCGGCATGGATGCCGTGGCTGCGGCCGATCGTCGGGGTCATCTTGTGCTCGCGGGCGCGGCGCTCGAGCACTTCGAGCAGCGCGTCGATATCGGCGAGCAGCAGGTCGCTGGCGCGGGCGAGCTGCACCGCGAGGCAGGTGTCGAGCACGTCGGAGCTGGTCATGCCCTGGTGCATGAAGCGGGCTTCCTCGCCCACCTGTTCGGCCACCCAGGTGAGGAAGGCGATCACGTCATGCTTGGTCACCGCCTCGATCGCGTCGATCGCGGCGACGTCGATCGCCGGCTTGGTCGCCCACCAGTCCCACAGCGCCTTGGCGGCGCTCTGCGGCACCACGCCCAGATCGGCGAGCGCCTGCGTGGCGTGCGCCTCGATCTCGAACCAGATGGCAAGGCGCGTCTCGGGCGACCAGATGTCGGTCATCGCGGCGCGGGCATAACGGGGGACCATGGCGTTCCTTCTGTGCGGAATGGGAGTGCCCGGCAGCCCCGGGCGGGTCGCCGCCGCGCCTAGCAAGAACCGGCCACAGCGGCAACCGAACCGACGCCCCGGCCGTTGTCCGACGCGAGGAGATCACCGAATGCTGACGCCGTTGTTGCTCGCCGCCACCCTGCAGGTCACCGCCCCGGCGCAGCAGACCCCCGCGCAACCCGCGCAGCATGGCCAACCCTCCGCCTCCGCCAACC
>NZ_QQWY01000075.1:0-7386 GCF_003950455.1 Sphingomonas sp. ABOLE | reverse complement strand
GCGGTCTTCACGCCAGCCTCATGCTCCCGCAGCACCCCAATGATCTGATCCTCGGTAAATCGGCTTCGCCGCATCACTCGTCTCCATCTGACGAGCTAACTTACCAATGGCATGATTTCTGGGGAGCAGGTCACGCGTCATCTCAGATGGCTCCTTTGGACCCCACCGAACGCCAGGACGTCGATTTGCTTTTGGGGGTATTTTCTGGGGTAATCGCCGCAACCCCAGCGGAGTACCCCCAGATGGCGCTCAAGGAACTCGAAGTCCGCTACGCGACCAAGCGGCAGAAGGACTACATAGTCGGCGACGATCGCGCTTATGCCGTCCAGATCGAGCGCCTTCGGGCGCGGAATGTTCGGCCCAGGCGCCGTTGCCGTCGACGTCGATGATGAAGGTTTTGCCCGGCACGTCCATTGCGGTAGGCGCGACGGGCGCCGCGCCGCCGGGCTGGAACACCGGATGCGAGACCCGGCCGACATGCCAGAGCTGCATGACGATCCGCCCGCCCTCGGCATGGACGGCGTCGGCGACCTTGCGCCAGCCGGCGATCTGGGTGGCCTCCGTGATGATCATGTCGGTGGACACGTTGCCCGCGCCGGCGCGCGATCGGGTGAGGGGTGCCATCACGATGCGGTTGGGGAGGTCGATCCGGCCCAACGTGACCGGCGAGAAGAGCGTGGGATGCATGATCCGGTTCCTTGACATGGGGGATGGGCAAGGGAGGCGCCCATGCCGTCCGCCGAGGAGGAGGGGGCGAACGGCGTGGAGGTGCAGCGCTCAGGCGGCCTTGCGGCGACTGGCGAGCTGCAGGGCGGAAGCGAGAAGGGCGAGGCCGATGCCGAGTGCCGAGACCGCGCTCCAGCCGCCCGCGTTCCAGGCCGCGGTGGAGGCAGCCGCACCGCCGGCGCCGCCGAGGAACATCGATCCCATGAAGATGGTGTTCAGCCGCGAGCGCGCCTCGGGGCGGAGCGCGTAGACGATGTGCTGGTTGGAGACGAGCACGCTCTGCACCGCGAAATCGAGCAGGATGCAGCCGATTACCAGCCCGGCGACCGCGTGCCACACGCCGAATACGATCCACGTTACGACCGTGAGCAGCGTGCCGGCGAGGATCACCCGGTGCGGCCCGCGCTTGTCCGCATGGCGGCCGGCGATGGGAGCGGCGAGGATGCCGATCGCGCCGACGATGCCGAACAGCCCGGCGATCTCCGAGCCCAGTCCGAAGCGCGGCGTCTCCAGATACAGCGCGAGGATCGTCCAGAAGGCGGTGAACGCGCCGAACAGCAGCGCCTGGGTGACAGCGGCGAGCCGCAGCTGGCCGAACTCGCCCCACAGATGCACGAGCGAGCGGAGCAAACTTCCATAGCTATGGTTGCTCGCCGGCTTGCTGTGCGGCAGCGTCACCGCCATCAGCAGCGCCGCGCCCAGCGCGAGCGGCACGCCGAGCCAGAACATCGCCCGCCAGCCTTCATGCGCGGCGACGAAGCCGGCCAACGTGCGGCTGAGCAGGATGCCGCAGAGCACGCCGGACATCACCGTGCCGACGGTCGCGCCGCGCTTCTCGGGCGGGGAGAGCTGCGCGGCGAAGGGCACGATCTGCTGCGCCACCGTCGCCGAGGCGCCGAGCAGCAGCGAGGCGACCAGCAGCATCGCGGAGGAGTGGGCGAGCGCGGCACCGACCAGTCCGGCCGCGAGCACCAGGAACTGGACGACGATCAGCCGCCGCCGCTCGACCAGGTCGCCCAGCGGCACCAGCGCGAACAGGCCCAGGGCATAGCCGAGCTGGGTCGCGGTGGGGACGAGGCCGGTCAGCGCGCCCGGCATCTCGCCTTCGAGGATGCCGAGCATCGGCTGGTTGTAATAGATGTTGGCAACGGCGAGGCCCGCCGCCACCGCCATGGCGAAGTTCAGCCCGCGGCCGAGAGCGGGCGCGATCGGGCCGGCAGGATGCGTGGTGGCATGCATGAGCGCTTCCTCGGGAACTGCTTGCCGGCGCTGGCGCGATGTCCGTGTTCGGGCTGCCATGTCGGCGGTTTCGACGCCGCGGATATGGCATTGCAACGGCTATGGCGGTACTCATCCGTTTGTTTAGGACAGTATAACGGAAAGCGATAGAATGGACCTCGCAGAGCTGGCGATCTTCGTGGAGGCGGTGCAGGTCGGCAGCATCGCCGGCGCGGCGCGGCGGCTGGGGATCGGCGCCATGGTGGCGTCGCGGCGCCTCGCGGCGCTGGAGCAGGAGGTCGGCGCCCGTCTGGTCCACCGGACGACGCGCTCGCTTTCGCCCACCACCGCCGGCGAGGCCTTCCTGCCCCATGCGCGCGCCATGCTGGAGGCACAGGCGAACGGCATCGCGGCGGTGCGGCCGAGCGAGGCGGGGCTGACGGGGATGCTGCGCCTCACCACTTCGGCCGCCTTCGGCCGCAAGGTGGTGGCGCCGATGATCCCCGGCTTCATGCGCGCGCATCCGGCGCTGCAGGTCGAGCTGTTGATGACCGACGAGCAGGTGGACATCGTCGCGCGCGGGATCGACGTGGCGGTGCGGATCGCCAAGTTGCGCGACAACCATCTCGTCGCCCGCAAGCTGGCCGACAATCCGCGCCGCCTGGTGGCCTCGCCTGCCTATCTGGCGGAGCAGGGGGCGCCGCGCGGCATCGACGATCTGATCGCCCATCAATGCCTGCTGCCGACCCACATGACGCATTGGGCGTTCGTGCAGGGAGGCAAGCGCGTTCGGCAGCGGGTGGGCGGCGCATTCAGCGCGAATTCGATCGAGGCGATCCACCAGGCGTGTCTTGGCGGGCTGGGCATTGCGAATCTGTCGAGTTGGGATGTGGATGCGGCCATCCGCAGCGGGGCGCTGGTCGAGATCGAACTGACGGACGGGGTGCCCGATCCGCTCGCCATCTGGGCCGTCTATCCCACCGCGCAGCTCGTACCCGCCAAGGTGCGTGCGTTCATCGATGCGCTCGATCACGCCCTACGGCGGGTCCTGCCCGGTACGTAGACGGGCTCGATTTTCCTGGAGCATGGCAGGCCGCCGGCCAGCGCCAGGGGGGGCTGGGTGCCCCCCAGTCCGGTCGCCGCCTTCCCCACTCCGGCGCGAGCGGCATGCCGCGCAGCCGCGCGCCGGTGGCATCGGCGATAGCGTTGGCGAGCGCGGCGAAACGCGGATCGTCGCAATGCGCTTTGCGAATGGCCATTTGTATGCCAAGGATACAGTAGCCACAGCGACGGAGAGGATCGGATGACCACCAAGGACGGCGTTTCGTACCGCGTCGAGGATCGCATCGCCTGGGTCTATTTCGCCCGGCCGGACAAGCGCAACGCGATGAACCCCGCGCTCAACCGCCGCATGGCGGAGGTGTTCGACGAGCTGGAATTTCGCGACGATGTCGGCGTGCTGGTGCTGGGCGGCGAGGGGAGTGCCTGGTCGGCGGGCATGGACCTCAAGGAGTATTTCCGCGAGACCGAGGCGCAGGGACTGGGCGGCATCCGCACGTCGCAGCGCGAAAGCTATGGCTGGTTCCGCCGCCTGCGCTGGTTCCAGAAGCCGACCATCGCGATGGTGAATGGCTGGTGCTTCGGCGGCGGTTTCGGCCCGCTCTTCGCCTGCGATCTCGCGGTGGCGGCGGACGAGGCGCAGTTCGGCCTTTCCGAGATCAACTGGGGCATCCTGCCCGGCGGCGGCGTGACCAAGGTAGTGGTCGACCTGCTGCCGATGCGCGACGCGATGTGGCTGACGCTCACCGGCGAGCTGATCGACGGCAAACAGGCCGCGGCCTGCCGGCTGGTCAACGAAAGCGTGCCGCTCGAACGGCTGGAGGCGCGCACCCGCGAGATCGCCGAGATCCTTCTCAAGAAGAACCCGGTGGCGCTCAAATTCGCCAAGGATGCGGTGCGCAGGGTCGGCACCCTCACCTATGACGAGGCCGAGGATTATCTCGTGCGGATGCAGGAAGCGGCCAATTTCCATGACAAGAGCGAGGGCCGCAAGGAAGGCATTCGCCAGTTCATCGACGAGAAGAGCTACAAGCCCGGCCTCGGCGCCTATGACCTCAATCGCGGCTGAACGGCGCGTGGATCCGGTGCAGCAGCTGGAGCAGGCGCGCCCGTTCGGGCTCGGTCAGATCGGCAAGCACCGGCGCCTCGGATTCGCGCAGCCGCGCGACCATCTCCGGCAGCTGCGTCTCGCCCTCGGCGGTCAGGTGCAGCGCATGGCTGCGCAGGTCGCGGCCCGGCCGGCGCTCGACCAGCCCGCGCTCGACCAGCAGGTTTACCAGCTTCATCGCGCTCGCCCGGTTGATCGACAGCGCCCGGCCCAGCGCCGACTGGTCCAGCCCCGGCTGCGCCCGGATCAGCGCCAGCGCGGTCACCCGGGCAGGGGAGATGCCGTAGGGAGCGAGCGCGGCATGCGCCGCCTCCATCAGCCGCAAGCGCGCCATCTGCAGCTGATAGCCGATCAGCGTGTCGAGTTCGTCGTCCTGGGGAGCGGATTGGGTCATCTTGTTCGGTCGGTATGCCTGGGATACATTTGCGCAAAATAGAAGATCCGCCGCGGCGAGTCGCGGTCTGTTTTAGGAGATTGGTCTTGGAACGCACCTTCAAGCTGTTGATCAATGGCGAGGCCGTCGACGGCGCATCGCAGTTCGACGTCATCAATCCCGCCACGGCCGAGCCGTTCGCGCGCTGCCCCAAGGCCGATGCCGATCAGCTGAACGCCGCCGTCGCCGCCGCCAAGGCCGCCTTCCCGGGCTGGGCCGCGACGCCGATCGAGGAACGCGCCGCGAAGGTCGAGGCGGTCGCCGCCCGGCTGCAGGAGCGGCTGAGCGAGTTCGCGAGCCTGCTCACCACCGAACAGGGCAAGCCGCTCGACCAGGCCACCGGCGAGGTTCTGGGCACCGTGTTCACGCTGCGCGCCTTCACCCAGATGCGCCCGGAAACCAAGGTGCTGCGCGACGAGGGCGGCAACCGCGTCGTCGAGCACCGCACCCCGCTGGGCGTGGTCGCGGCGATCACGCCGTGGAACTTCCCGATGATCCTCGCCGCCAACAAGATCGGCCCGGCACTGGTCGCGGGCAACACCATGGTGCTGAAGCCCGCGCCGACCACGCCGCTCACCTCGCTGCTGATGGGCGAGATCTTCGCCGAGCTGTTGCCGCCGGGTGTGATCAACATCGTCTGCGACCAGAATGATCTCGGCGCGCTGCTCACCGCCCACCCCGATGTTGCCAAGGTCGCCTTCACCGGCTCGACCGCCACCGGCAAGAAGGTGATGGCGAGCGCCGCCGACGCCGTTAAGCGGGTGACGCTGGAGCTGGGCGGCAACGACGCGGCGATCGTGCTCGACGATGTCGAGCCCGCACTGGCGGCGAAGAAGGTGTTCCAGGGCGCGATGTACAATGCCGGGCAGATCTGCGTGGCGGTGAAGCGCGCCTATGTGCCCGAGGGCATGTATGAGGAATTCTGCACCGAGATCGCCCAGCTTGCCCGCGATGCGGTGGTCGACGACGGCGCCAAGCAGGGGGCCAAGGTAGGCCCGGTGCAGAACGCGATGCAGTTCGAGAAGGTCAAGGCGCTGATCGCGGACGCCAAGCAGCGCGGCACCGTGCTGGCCGGCGGCGACGCGCTCGACCGGCCGGGCTATTTCATCCCGCCGACGATCGTCCGCGATCTCGACGACGACGCCCCGCTGGTGCGCGAGGAGCAGTTCGGGCCGGTGCTGCCGGTGCTGAAGTATCGCGACATCGACGAGGTCATCGCCCGCGCCAACGACTCGGACTATGGCCTGGGCGGCACGATCTGGGGTCGCGACGTGGCGCGGGCGACGGAAGTGGCGATGAAGATCGACAGCGGCACGGTGTGGGTGAACCAGCATCTCGCCATCGATCCCCGCATCCCGTTCCGCGGATCGAAGCAGTCGGGGCTGGGCGGCGAACTCGGCCAGGCGGGCCTGCACGAATATACGCAAGCCCATATCGTCAATTCGGTCGAACTGGAGCCGGCTGCCTGAGCGCGGTCGAACATTTCACCACCCAGGCGGTGCCGCGCCAGCGGCGGCACCTCTTCTGGCGCGACATCGTCGCCGAAGCCTTTCCGGGCATGACCGCGATCGCCCCGGAAGGCATTCGCGCCGATCTCGCCCGGTGGCATCTGGGGCCGGTGGGCCTGGCCCGGGCGCGGAGCGCGCGGGCGCAGGTGCGGCGCGAGGGCAATCGCGACGGGCATCATCTGCTGCTCCATCTCCAGCGGCGCGGGCGGCTGACGATGCTGCACGGCGACGCGGCGGTCTCGGGGGGGATGGGCGACATCCTCGTCGCCGATGACAGCCGGCCCTATGCGATCGACATTTCCGATACCAACGAATGCCTGATCCTGCAGGTGCCGGCGGCGCTGCTCGGCGACGGGACCGGGCTGGGCAATCTGCACGGCCGGCTGCTGCCGGGGCAGGATCCGCACGTCGCCTTTCTCAATCATATGCTGCTGGGCCTGTGGGACCAGCGCGCGATGCTCGGCGATGTCGACGACGGCGTGGGCGACTTGCTGGTGGATGCGACCCGGCTGGTCTGCCGGCAGCAGCGCAGCGCGCCGTTCGTCGCAACAGGAGCGGAGACGCCCGTCGCCTATGCGCTGCGCCATCTCGGCGATCCCGAACTCGGCACCGCGAGCCTGTGCGCTGCGACCGGGCTCAGTCCGCGCGCAGTGCAGAAGGCGTTCCTGCGCGAAACCGGCCTCACCCCCACGGCCTTCGTCACCGAACGCAGGCTCATCCGCGCGGCGGAACTGCTGGTCGCGGAGCCTGGCCGCAGCGTGACCGACATCGCCTTCGCGCTCGGCTTCAACGACGCGGCCTTTTTCAGCCGCTGCTTTCGTCGGCGCTTCGCCACCAGCCCCCGCGAATGGCGGTGCAGGGGTGCGCGTCCGTCCTGATCGCGGTGCGCACCCGTCCAAGACGGGGCGCCATCCGCGCGCTAGCCTTCTCCGATAAGCGCCGAAAAGGCGCGCATCAGGAGAGGAAAATGCGCATTGGTCTCGCCACGGCCCTGCTCGCGTCGGCGGCATGGGCGGCGCCCGTCTGGGCCCAAAGCACCGAACAACCTGCCCAGCCCGAAGCGAAGCAGCAGGACAGCGGCATCGCCGAAATCGTCGTCACCGCGCAGAAGCGCGCGGAAAACGTCCAGGACGTGCCGATCGCCATCTCCGCCTTCGGCGCGGATACGCTGAAGGAACGCGCGGTCGGCAGCGTCGCCCAGCTCTCTTCTATCTCACCCAACTTCCCTCTTTATTCCCTCACTCCCTTCTCTTTCTCCCCCTCTGTTCTCTCCGCCTTTATCCTCTTCTTCCTCTCTGTCTATTTCTCCTTTCCCTTCTCTTCCTGCTTTCCTC
>NZ_QQWY01000074.1:0-8215 GCF_003950455.1 Sphingomonas sp. ABOLE | reverse complement strand
TAGCCGAGATCGAGGCGAGAGAGCATCGCGTCGCCGTGCTGCAGCGTCAGCACCTGCTTGCTTGCCGTCTCGACCGTGACACCCTTGCCGTCGATCGACATGACGCGGGCCAGCGCGGACCGCTGCAGGTCCCGGTCCTTGTCCTTCTCGGTCCAGCGGATCGTGTCGCCTTCATGGATCCGGATCTGCTTCGGCACCGAGAGTTCGAGGCGGTCCCGCTTGATGGTGGGGTCCAGCTTCTGCGGGTCGATCTTCAGCCGGCGGCCATTGTGGTCCAGCTCGACCTTGCCGCGGGGGGTGACGCCCATAACGGTGAAGGTGCCGCGCTGCAGGCCGAGTTCCGGAATCTTGCCGGTGACGTCGAGGATCTGCCCTTTCTCGTAATTCTTCGCGTAGCGCAGCTCCTCGCTGGCGAGGTTCACCCGTTCGCGCACGGTGAGCGTCAGGCCCTCACCTTTGAGGGTGCCCTCGGCGGCCAAACCCTCCTGGATGCGGTTGTTGATCGTGGCGCGAGACTCTCGGCCCGAGGAGAAGACGGCCGTCACGGCGCGGTCCTCGGGGGCCAGGGCTAGCCAGCGCTCCGCCGCGTGCAGTGCGGGATTTTCATGCGTGGTCACCTTGTCGCCGAGCACCCTCAGCGCTGCGCTCGCCTTGCCGACGTTGGCCAGCGCCGCGACCGTCTTCAGCTGATCGGTCTTCTGCCGAAGGTTCTCGTTCATCCAAGTGATGGTGATCCCGCCGGCTTGGGTCAGCGAGAATGCCTTCCCGGCGTTGATCGAGCCCAGCTGCTTGCGGTCACCGACCAGGACGAGCTTATCGGCACCGATTGCCTCGGCGATGTTGATCAGCTTCACCATGTCGTCGGTCGACACCATCGAGGCTTCGTCGACCGCGAGGATGGTATCCTTCATCTCCGCCCGCTTCTCGACCGCGGCGGGGCTGGTCTTGTCGGTGAGGAACCGCTCGTTCTGCCAGATGAAGGAGGCGATGGTCTGCGCCTCGATACCGGCCCCCTCCTTCAGGTCGCCGACCATCTTGTTCTGGAAGGCCAGGCCATGCAGCCGCTTGCCGCCGGCCTCCGCAACGCGGGCAGCGCCTTCGAAGGTCTGGGCGACCGCCTGCAGCATGGTCGACTTGCCTGAGCCGGCGACGCCCTGGATCGCCACAATCTTGTCGGCGCTCGATACAATCAGGGTCGCGGCGGCAAGCTGGCCCGGGTTGAGCTCGTGCTTGGATGCGGCCTGTACGCGGTCGGGCGCGGCCTCTGCGCTGACGATCGGGGTGGCCTGGCCCTTGGTTGCCTCGATACGGTCGAGGATGTGCTGCTCTGCTTGCAGCGCCTCGCGGGTGGTCACCATCGTCCAGCTGGTCTCGCCTTCGCGAGTGACGCCGGGAATGATGCGCCCTTGCTCGACCAGCTTCTCGATCCGCTCAGTGACGTGCTGAATGGTCACGCCTTTCAGGCCGAGGTCGAGCGCGGTTTTGGAAAGCCGATTGACGTCGAAGGCCGCCTCGCGCTGCGCGTGGATGCGGATCGCCGAGGCGACGGCGAACTGCGCGCGCGCTGCCTCCGGAGATGAGGCCAAGCGAGCGACACCCTTGTCCACCAGCGGGTCCGGGGTTCGGGTTAGGTTGCTGACGAACTCGCGCGCGCCGCGCACGACCTCGGCCATGAACGCATAGCCCCGCTGCAGCGTGCTTGCGTTCTCCGGCGCGGCCGAGGCCCGTACCGCAGCTGCAATCAGCTCCTTGCCATCGAAGCCGAAACTTGCCGCCTTCTCGCGCCAATCCGAGATCATCTTGTCCCGGTCCTCAAGCGAAAGCTTGGGGTCGCGCGTGCGTGCAGTGACCGAACGGATCCCCTGCGTGCTCTTGATGCCCAGCTCGCCGGCGACCTTCAGGATCTCTGCACGGCGCTGGCTGTTCACCTCCATTACATCCTTGGGCACGCCGACGACCTCGAAGGTGCCGTGCTTGCCCTTGGTCTCGATCTGGTAGCCGAGCTTCTCCATCTCGGCGCGCAGGAAGGCGTGGTAGATCGAGCCAATGACGGTGTTGCTCGCCCAGATCTTGTCGGCATGGAGCGCCTGCCATTTGCCGTCAGGCCCCTTGGTCAGGTTCGCGACCAGGGCATGAATATGGAGCTGCGGATCGAGCGCGCGGGAGGTGTCGTGTTGGACGAGCGCGTAGACCAGGTTGCCGGTCTTTACCGGCACCTTTTTGCCGTCCACGTCCTTGCGCGTTTCGGCGAGATTCTTCTCGATCCACGCCATCGTGGCACGCACCGCTTTCGTATGCGCGCCGTCCTCGCCGAGGATGCGCTTGTCGCCGGCGACCAGGGCCATGATCGATACCGATTTCGGCGCTGAGAAGGTCAGATCGTAGCCTGGGCGGCGCCCCTGATAATCAGCGACCTTCTCGCCCGAAGCGAGCTGGCCGCCGAGGATCTTGCCAAGATCCGTCTTGGTGACCTCGCCAGAGACGCCCGCCTCTGCGGCGGCGGCGCCACCCCACTCGCTATAGTCGGCGGCATTCTCGCCGGCATAATAGTCGGCCGAAGCGAAATCGTCCTTGCCGTAGTAGCCGGCGGCGCCGCCTGCAGAGCCGATCGATGCGATCGAATGCATGGCTTACATTCCCATCCCGTCGCCGGGACCGAAGTCCTGATGCAGCTCCTTGGTGGTCTGATCCTCAATTTCCGGCGGTTTGGGAGCGGCCAGATCGTCGTGGTGTCCCGGAGGGGAATAGTGGCGCTCGGATTCGCTCGCGCGGCTCGCCTCGGGATGCTCATCGCTGTTGCCGCCTGCGGACTCCAAGCGGGGCGCAGAAGGGTCGGCGCGGTTCTGCGCTTCATGGTTGGCCAGGACCTCCTCTTCTGTGGCTTCCGACGGCTGTGAGAGGATCCCCGCCGCGAGCGCTGCCGCCCCATTTGCAGGGCCGGCGATATCCTCCACCAGCTCGGGCGATCCGTCTCTGCCGCCGCCCTCTTCGCCGTCGCCACTTCCACCACTTTTTCCGCGAACACTTGCCGCCGGCGGAGCCGGCGGACGCTTTACGAAACCGGGTGCAACCGTGCGGTATTCTTCCCACTGGAGCTGTATGCGGGCCGCGGGAAAGCCATCAGGGAATTTGACGAAGCCGTGCATCGACGGAAGGTTCGTGATGTCGTCGGGAATGACGAGCGGCTCGATTTGTTTCCGAGGCGTTAGCGTGGAGGCGTCCCGGGTGTTGTTGTACCCGTAGCTATAGGCCTCATCCATCTGCCGAACCTCACGGCTACCGATGTAGCGGCTGCACTGTTCGGCGGTCTCAAGATCGGCCGCGGCGAGGATCAACTTGGTCCGCGCCAGCGATGAGAGGTTGCGTGCGTTTTCCTCGCCGTAGACGGCCACCAGTTTGTCGAATGAGTGCAGCCCCAGGATCATCGCGCCGCCGAAGTTACGGGCGGTCTGCAGGCCGCTTTCGATCGCCGGCAGCCGATGCAAGGCGCCCAGCTCGTCGAACATGAACCAGGTTCGCAGGGAGCGGGTGCGCGGCATCTCCATCAGGGAGTAGATCGCCAGGTTGCTCCACAAGGTCAGGAGCGCGCGGTTCATCTCCAGGTCGGTATAGTTCGAGGTGATAAAGAGGATGGCTCCCGGCTTCTTGTCGCGGGTGATCCAGTCCTTGATCGAAAAGGGCTCGCCCTGGTCAGGGAGGAAGCGGAGGACCTGCGCGTTCGTGTTGAAAACGGCGCGAATGGACTCCGCCATTCGAGCCGCCTCGGGGGCCGTGAGCGGGTCCGCGATCGTCTTAGCCAGGTGCTTGTGAACCGCCTTCAGATCTGCGGTCATGAGGTTCTCAGCGAGCGCCCGATTACTGGTCTGCTTCTTCTCGATGAGCTTCATGCACATTTCGACGAAAAGCGTCCGTGCAGCCATGGCCCAGAAAGGATCGGACGAGCCGCCATCCGAGGGAATCAGGGCCGAGGCTGCAGCGGTAAATTCGGAGTAGGAGCGGCAGTCGTTGAAGATCGTCCACGACGGGCAGCGAGCGTCTAGCGGGTTTAGAATTGTGTCGCGCTCGGGATCGTAGAATGCCTCGACATAGGCACCGGTCAGGTCGAAGACGACGGCGTTATCATGGCGTTCCTGCATCTGCTTGATGAGCTTGCGGAGCGCCGTCGTCTTACCCGCACCGGTGGTGCCGATCAGCATGGTGTGGGATTGCTCTAGGCGGTGCGGGTAGGGGATGCCGGCAAGCGTGTAGGGGTGGTGGATACCAGCGGCCTTCCTGGCCCCGAACGGCATGCGAAGAACCTGCTGCGGCGTGTGGCCGGGGAAGAGGTTTGTAGCCTCCTTCTCGAACTCGACCTGGTTGTGCTGGACGATCTCGGCATAGAGTACGTCGCGGGTCACCAGCATGGCGCCGCGCTCGTGCCGTTCCTCAAGGATGTTCTTGCCGCGTCGGCGCGAGAAATCGACATACCAGACAGCCGCCGGCACGGTGATGAAGGTGGCGATGAAGAGGCAGCCGATTAGGCCGCGTACAGCCTTGTGCCACGCCAGCGCGACCTCCGGCACATAGGGCACGTAGCCCATGTAGGTTTGGCGTACGGAGCCGTCGGGTAGGAGGAGGTTCACCTGCTTCATCGGGTCGAGCGAAACCCAGCCCCAGAGGGCCGACAGGATCCGCATGCAGATGAGCTGGACGTTGTTCTCATCCAGCGTAATCGACAGCACGATCGTGTACGCCAGTGCGAAGATCACCAGCCACATCAGGACAGGCATTTTCGCGCCCGACAGCCACATCAAAACTTCGTGGCTGAGGAGCTGACTGCCGCGGGTGAAGTTGCCTGAATTGCGCTTTACATCGCCGCGTGCGGAGTGGTGCTGGACGGTGACGGGACGGCCGTCACTCCGGATGTCAGCGCGCGCCATGGAAGCGCTCCATCCGGCTGTTCAACTCAAGGAGAATACCCTCGCGAAACTCCGGGTGGTTCTCCTGGATAATCGCATCAAGTGCGAGCTGCCCGTACTCGCAGACACGCCGAAGCCTGATGTCGCTGTCGTGAAGAAGCTTCTGACCGAGAAGGTATTGCTCGCAAGCCGAGCGCACTACATCCGCAATCGTGCGCTGCTGAGACGCGGCAAACCGCTCTACACGGGCGTATAGCTCCGGGTCGAACCGCAGCGATGTCTGGGTAGAGTTTTTCAAGCCCACCTCCATTGGCGATGGAGGCTAGTGGGTTACGCAAAGCGATGTCCTTCTACGCTTTCACGCGCTGGGCTGCAAGCATATTGCTGGGTTGCAATGGGTTGCTGGGTTGCATTGTATTTCAGCGAAGTATTTGATTTACCGATAATTTCCCGCTGGGTTGCAATGGGTTGCGCGGTGGGTTGCAGCGGGTTGCATCGAAATCCTGCGCTAAGGCATTGAACAGGAACAATAAAACCGGCACCTTGGTGCGTACGGTGTGCTCTCTAGAGTCCCATATCGTGGGTGGAGTTGATCCTGCTGCTGATCGATTCAGATCGATGGGATTGGATCGCGGATTCCGCGGGGCACCGGCTCGCCGAACGGCGAAACCGGTAATTCAAAAGCGCTTCGCGCGCGGGCTTTTCGGGTCGCAGATTGGTGGTCATGGGTGGCGATCCTGTAGGGGGGTAGGGGGTCTTTTCTGCCGATCGGGGAAGCGGTAAGATGGGCCTGTTCAGAGCCCGATCAGCCTGACCGAAAAGGCATGGAAATGGCGAAATCACTGGATGCTGAACAGGCCGCGATCGAGGCCGACGAACGCAAGCTGGCTGAGCGCCGAAAGGCGCTTCAGGCAAAGCAGCGGGAGGCGGCGATCGCAGCGGTCGAGAAGGCCGGATTGCTCCGGATGCCGATCGACCGTTTGGAAGGCCTGATGAAGGCGGTGAAGAAGCTGGGCTTGGACGCCGTGGAGAAGAAGCTGGAGGCTTCAGCCTAGTCCCCTCGGGGTCCAAGCGATGCGGCGGCCGCACGCGACAGGAACCCGCGTGCGGCCGTTTGCCTGTCCGGCGATGTGAGGCGACGGCGAGCGCCATAAGCGCGATGCGGGAGGCCGAGCGAGCAGGGCAGGGACGTGGCTCCGCCGGTTCGAGGGTATCAGGCAAAAAAATGGGAAGCGTGGCCGCCAGGCCAGCGCTTCCCATGCGATCTTCCAGGGCGAGGTCGGTCAATCAAGCCCAAGCGAGATGCGGGGCACCTTCGAGCGTCTTCACTCGCGCCATCTCGTTGAGCTGGGGCAGGTAGGTTACCAGCTCCGGCTCATCCGAAATTCGCCGGTGAATGATCGGATCAGACAGGCGACGGCGCAGCTCATCCAATGGGATTGCACCCATGGTTTCCGAGCCGTCGAGCCCCAACATTTCGAGGATTGCAGAGCCGCGCTCGTCAGGCACTTCCAGTGCGGGCGCAGCGTCGGAATCGGACGATAGGCCGAGCCATATGTCTCGATCGTCGGAGCGCCAGACCCGGATGCGGCGGCCCCGAAACTGGGCTTCCTCAAGCACCTCGATGACCCCGGGATAGTGGTCGAAGCACGCAGATACCGAGGCGAGCGAGAGAGGGCAGACGCGAGCGCTGAAAGAAAAGCTGCGTTCGACGATCGTCGCCTTCTCCGGGATGATCAGGTCGATGCCGAGACGCTGGGTTTCCCGGCGAAGCAGGCGGCAGAGTTCGACCAGCTGGTCGGGGCTGATGATCGCGGGCGTGATGGTAAGGGGATTGAAGCCGTCGTCGACGCGGAACCTGATGGACATCGCCACCTCCTTAGGTTGAACCGCACCTCTCTTTCCCTCTCCTCTCTTGCGCCCCTGGCCGTCTCTGATCGTCTCGATGCCGCCGGCGATGCGTAGTGCCTCGCGAGGCCCGCCAGGGCCGATGCCAGAGGCCGAGCGAGCCGGGGGCGGGCGGCAAGGCAGCAGGCATGAAAAAGGGCCACGAGGTTGCCCTCGCGGCCCTGAAAAAGGAGGAGCGAGCGCCCCTCCGAAGCTTACTTCATGTACGGCGCTATCGCAGTCGCAGCACCGCCTAGCACCGCGATAATCGCGATGATGCTCGTGATGATAATCATCCAAACCCGCATCTGGTCGACGCCCTTGCCGACCACATCGACGCCCTTGTTGACCGCCTCGATGCTCATCTTCATGCTGTCCATGTTGGACTTCATGCCGTCGAGCTTCGCTTCGAGCGCCTTGTTTGCTTGACCGACTACCATATCGATGTGCTCCTCGAGCGCTTCCACGACCTTAGCGGCCGTATCGTCATCGATATTAGCGCTCTTCAGAGCACGAAACAACAGAACCTCCATGATGATCCTCCTAGATCGTCGAAAAGACGGTCCCTCGCGTTGGGTGCGGCGGCGAGGGTCAAGGATCGCGCAGCGACCGCGTAAGCGGCGGTGGGGGCAACGATTTTCCCGCAGGGAAAATGGTGGGGCCCCGCCGTCCTTGAGGCTCGCCGCCGCGCCCAACACACTGGGACATCTTTGAGAAAGAGATCCCCACACGCGCCCATGGCGTGGGCCGGGGCTCGATGCCCCGGTTCACGCCTTGTCGCGGCAATGCGTAGCTAGGGGAGGCCCGAAGGGGCCGTACCGACGCGAGCGAGCCGGATCATACCAGCGCCAGGGCGCGAGCCATGACGGGCTCTTCTGCGCCGTTCACCAGCTCGCCGCGCATCTGGCCGCTGGCGATCCTGCCTCGGATCGTGGCCAGCGCTTCAGCAGTGGGTTTGAGCTTGTAGGCGAACAGCACCGGCGCGCCCTCGTCCGTGTCGAGTACGATCACCTTGGCCTTGAGCAGGCGGTCGAGCCGCTTGCGCGCCAGCTCGGCATTGATCAGGTCACAGACGACGAATTCGAGGCAGTTTTGCAGCTCAAATCCTTCCCCTTTTGAAGGGGCCGTATTCGCCGCGAGCCACGCATCGATTTCGGCGGTGCTCGGCCCTGAGTAGCCACGCATTTCGTGGTACTGGTCGGGGCCCCCGCAGCCCGCATTGCTGGCTTCGAACGCCGCTACGCCGTCGACGCAGATGATCGCGGTAAAGGCATGTGTTTCCTGCGACAGCGAGGCGCAGTGACGCAGCTTCTTGATGGTGATTTCCACGGTGACATCCTTCCGATTTTGGCGGGCTCAGGCGGGAACCGCGGCGAGCAGGAGATGCGGGGGAATGACGAAGCGGGCGAACATCTCGATCGGGCCGTCGC
>NZ_QQWY01000073.1:0-8491 GCF_003950455.1 Sphingomonas sp. ABOLE | reverse complement strand
CCTCAGGGCGTGGTGGGCCTCACCCTTGTTGAGGCCGATCTGAGCCTGGCGCTGGAGGCCGGCATCAAGAATCCAGTCGATCATGAACAGGGTTCGCTCGATGCGGCCCACCTCTCGCAATGCGAGGGCCAGCTCATTCTGGCGTCACCTCAAGGTTTGTTCGCCAGACAACGATTTCTCGGACATAAGCGGAACATGGGCTACGCTACACGCTTCAACCGCGCCATTGGCTCGTTGAGTGGGTGGAATTCACCTGCTGGAAGTCGCCTGGCCTGCTCCCAGAGGTAATCGCCGGTCAGACTGATGTGCGCCCAGCCCATCGGAGAAAGGTGCGCAAGCAGTGCCGCATCGAACGTCGTGCCGACAGCGTTGAGGTGCTGGGCGGCCCGGTCGAGATAGACCGTGTTCCAGTAGGAAATCGCCGCAATCAGCAGGTTCAGCCCAGATGCGCGAAATTCCTGATTTTCCAGCGAGCGATCGGTGAACCGACCCTGCCGGTTGGTATAGATGGCGGCGGCAAGCGTGTGCCTCGCCTCGCCTTTGTTGAGACCGGCCTGACAGGCACGTCGCAGTTCCGGTTGTTCAAGCCAATCGAGCGTGAACAAAGTGCGCTCGATACGGCCCAGTTCAGCCAATGCAAAATCCAGCCTGTTCTGGCGTTTGTAGGCGGCAAGTTTTCGCAAGATTACTGACGGCGCCACCGTGCCATCCTTGATTGAGGCGACAATCCTGACGATGTCATCCCAATCGGCCTCGATCGCTGCCGTTTTGATGGTGCGGCCCATCAGATTTTCGATGCCCTTGTATGTCGATGGCGCAGCGATCGAACCCAGCTTGCGGTCGCCAATATCGCGCAGCCGGGGCGCGAAGCGGAACCCGAGTAGGTGGCAGAGTGCGAAAACATGATCGGTGGCGCTGCCGGTATCGGTATAGTGCTCATGCAACGGAAGGTTGCCGGCGCCCAGGACAAGCCCGTCGAGCACGTAAGGCGCTTCACCTGCCGTCGCGGACATGATCCGTGATCCGAATGATGCGAAGTGATCGGAAAGGTGAGAATAGATTTTCACGCCAGGTTCGGCGCCATATTTGGCATTGACGTCCGCCGCCCCTGAACGGCTCCGCCCCGACCGGAAGAACTGGCCATCGGACGACGAACTGGTGCCAGCGCCCCAATGCCGCGCGAAGGGTAATTCGTGATGGGCTGAGATGATCATGGCCAGCGCGGCCTGATAGTTCTCGGGTGAAAGATACCAGTTGTGGGTCCATGCGAGTTGGGCATAGCTGACGCCTTCGCTGGCATTGGCCATCCGCTCCAGCCCGAGGTTGGTGCCATCAGCCAGAATTGCGGCGAGTACCGTGCTGGGGTTGTCGTGCTCCTTGCCTGAGCGCAGGTCACGGAATGCGTTCAAAAAACCAGTGCGTTCGGCGACTTCAAGCAGCAGCTCGGTGATGCGCACGCGGGGAAGCAGGGTATCGAGCTTGCGATCGAGGGCTTCAGCTTCCGGTGGGGTGACAGGCGGCATTTGCTGAAGCTTGAGCCGGTCTCGTTCGAGCGACACTCCCTCAAGCTTGTTTGTTTTCAACTGCTTGGCAAATCGGCGCAGCCGCCAGTCAAGATTTCGTGCCCGGTCAGCGAGGTAGGATGCAGCATTTGAATCGAACGGAAGCACATCCGCCACTTTGGCGGCGTCGCGCCGACCCAGCAAATAGGCATCGAAGCGCTGATAGTTGCGGGTTCCCTCGATCCATACATCACCGGCGCGCAAACGATCACGCAAGGTTGCCATGATCGCAATTTCATAACGTCGGCGGTCGATACGGCCGCTTTCGGTGATGAGACGCTTCCACTGCCGATTGGGGAATGGCAGTGGAACGCCATCGGGAAGGTCGCGCGACTTTCGTGTGTTCGCATCGCGAATGACATCGATGGCTTTGATCAGTGCCGTCCCTGTTCCAGACGCCTTGAAGGTGAAGGCGTCCAGAAATGCCGGGCTGAAACGCCGTAGCGTGGCGTAACGCTCGGTTGCCGTTACCAGTGCGTCCTCGCCGGCAAGATCAGCAAGGGCATCTACTTGGGCCTTTGCCGCAACAAGCCGGTGCCAGCCCACCGCTTCGTCAATCAATTCGAGCGGATCGCCGCCATTCTGGACAGCCTCATCAAGTGCTGTAATCGTGGCGCCAAACAGCCGCATGAGTTGCCCCACCGACTGAATACTATCTTGGTAGCGACGCTCGCGCCCACGCCGCGCGCGCGTGAACATGCCGCCGATAAGTCGGTCAAACATTTGGATCGCGGCATCGGCAAGTCTGGCCTCAAGGTCGATCACTGCGGCCGTCAACGTCGCCCGCCTGCGATTGACGCTGTAATCCGAAAGCAGGAATGCCGGTGCCACGCCGCCCTCGCGGACAAATTGGGCAAAGCGGAATTCCGGAATGGCGCCCCCAACTACCGGGTGGATACCTATGCCGCGAACATAGCGCAGGCGCTCAAGCAAGCCATTGATATTGGCCGCAGTCGGGGCTTCTTCGAAATTACGCAACCACGCCAGCGGTGTCATGCCGAAATCCGGGTTGTTGATTACGAGTTCGTCTAGCCGTGTCAGTTCAGCAGAGCTGAGGCCTTCGACGATTGCGGCTGCGGCAGCTTTGCGTGCGCGTGCCCGGCCAGCAAGACCGGCGCGTTCCAGTGTGTCGCCTGACGGAAGAATGAACCGCTCACCCTTCAGGCCAACCATGAGGGCGCGAACAATCGGTTCACCTCTGTCTGTATACTCGGCGGCTTGCGCGGCAAGATTCAGGGCAAGTGCCAGGTCGCCGCGTCGAAACGGGCGTATGCCAAGATAACGCGCCACGAGATCGGCATGATCGGTACGGGTTTGCGCGCGCTGACCATATGCAGAGAAGGAGGAAGGATCGACGAATAACTGTGCCGCGAGGTACTGAAGAATGACGTCGGGAAGCCCGATCTCGGGTTGCAGACCAAAGCCGGGATGTCGCATCAAAGCGATTTGTGCAGCCAGACCGAGGCGATTTGCTGGACCATAGCGGCGCCCAACCAATTCAACATCTTCCGCAGAAAGGGTATAATGCCCAATGATCGCGGTTTCTTGGACAGGAGGATCGAACAGGCGCCGGCGCTCGTCTCCGGTCAGAAGTCGGCGTCGTGCCATTTTGCTCTCCCGCTGAGGCGAATAACAAAATTGACACCAAAGCGGCTTGCACTGGAGGGAGGCCATTCGTTGCCGGTTGATCCCCGAGCAATCACCCGGCGCAGCAAGACAGTTTGGCGACATCCTTATCAAACGTTTGGGCCGCCAGTTTGAGGCCTTCCACAGTGGTCAGGTAAGGAAATATCGTTGCACCCAATTCCAGGGTGGTCATGCCGTGTTTGATCGCCAGCACCAGTGTCTGGATCGAATCCGCGCCTTCGGGTGCCATGATCTGGCCGCCCAGCAAACGGTCGTTCGCCTTGTCGGCAATCAGTTTGATGAGACCCCGCGTATCGCGTGCTGCCAGTGCCCTTGGCACAGCATCGAGCGGGAGCAGCGAAACCTTGATGTCCAGGCCTTGCGCCCGTGCTGTCGTTTCAGTGAGGCCGGCGCTGGCGACTTGCGGGTCGGTGAAGACGACGGATGGCATGGAGGAATTGTCGTAGCGGTATTGGTTGCCCGTCACCGCGTTGCGCGCGGCCAGTTTTGCGCCATAGGCGGCCATGTAGACGAACTGGTCCCGTCCCGTTACATCGCCCGCCGCGTAAATGCCTGGAACCGACGTTTCGAGGTGGTCATCGACGACGATTCCACCATTACGGGCAAGCACTATGCCGCGCTCCTCCAGCCCAAGCCCGTCGCTATTGGGTCGGCGTCCGGTGGCGATGAGCACCTGTTCCGCCGCGACGGTGTCACAATGCCCCTCGCAGGTCAATTCGACCCCGCTCTGTGTTTGGGCGATACGCTGATAGCCGACACCTGCGCAAACCCGCACGCCCTCGGCTTCCAAATAGTTTTTCAGCGCGGCACTCACTTCCGGGTCCATTTCGGGGAGCAGGCGGCTTCGGCAGCAGATGGTGACATCAACGCCCAGACGCGAAAACATCTGTCCCAGTTCTACCCCGATCACCCCGCCACCGATCACCAGCAGCGATTTGGGCAAGCGATCCAGCGCCAGCGCCGATGTGCTGGTTAGGTAGGGCACGCTGTCCATCCCCGGAATCGGCGGCACGGCGGCGTGCGCACCCATCGCCAATATGACCTTGCCGACCTTCATGGGCGCATCGCCGACAATCAGCGCACCATCGGCAAAGCGTGCCTTGCCCTCGATATAGCTCACACCGTCATAGGCGGGCAGCAGATCGACATATTTTTTTTGGCGCAGCGTCGTGACAAGATCGTCCTTCGACGCCGCCAATACGGACCAGTCATCCATCTGGACAGCGCCCCCAAGGCCGGGAAAGCGCGCGGCGGCAAGCCCACCATGCACCGCTTCGGCGGCGCGGATCAGCGTCTTGGAAGGAACGCAGCCAACATTGACACAGGTGCCGCCAATCGTGCCGTGACCGACGAGCGCCACTTTCGCGCCCAGATCGGCAGCGGCGATCGCGGCGGAGAACCCGGCAGAACCCGCGCCGATGACGGCCACGTCAAATCCTTCCTGCCCGGGGCGGTTGCAACAGTCGTTCATTGCTTATCGCTTTCTTGAGGCGCTGGCGGCGCCCCGCTCAGTTTTGAATAGCGCGCGCCGGATAACCCGCGTTGGTTGATGCAGCGGCAATCGCAGCAGCATTGGTGCGGCGCGGGTTATAGGTTGCGCGCGCGGTCTTGGCTGCGAAATCGACCGTGACCGCCGTTACCCCGGCGACGCCTTCCATCGCCTTCTTCACGGTGATCGGGCAGGTGGCGCAGGTCATGTTCTCTATGGCAAAGGTGGTTTGCTTCTGAGCGGTTGCGGTAGCCGCGGGGCGATCTTGCGCCGTGCCACTAACTGCATAGGCGACCCCGCCGCCAGCCATAGCCAGCACGGCCATAGCGATACATACTGTCTTTTTCATGGGTATTTCCTTTCAATAGAACCAGGGTGCCCACCAGTCGATGGTGAGCGCCAGGATGGCGACGGCAAGGCCCAGCCACAGCACCGCCTTGGTGGTCCAAGCCGATTGTGGACGAGCGCAGTAGGAACCGTCTTCACAGGGCGGTTTCGGCTTGAAATAGACATGCCAGAAGCCGTAGCCGAGCAGCGCGAGCGTTACGCCTGCGACATAGGGCTTGTAAGGTTCGAGCGCCGTCAGGTTGGCGATCCACGCGCCGGAAATTCCGAGCATAACCAACAGTAGCGGGACGACGCAGCAAGCCGAGGCGAGCCCCGCGCCGATCAATGCGCCCGCCGCAACCCAGTTTGCCTGCTTCGGCTCGTGGTTTTCGGTGAGGGCTGGCTGTCCCGCTTCCGGCGTTGAGACCATGGCTTGAATCCCTTGTTCCAACTGAGTGATTCGCAGTGTAGGCTCTGTAGCCACTACAGACTCAAGAGGTATTTTCATGGAGCAACAGGTCGGCATCTTGCGTGCCCAGCTTGCCCGGAAAACAGGCTGCAATCTCGAAACCATCCGCTATTACGAGAAGGTGGGATTGCTGCCGGGGCCGCCTCGCAGTTCCAACGGCTACCGCGTCTATTCGCCGGAACTGGTGCAAAGGTTGCAGTTCATCCTGCGCGCGCGCGACCTTGGCTATGCAATGGATGAGATACGGTCATTGTTGTCGCTCACCGATACCGGTGCACAAACCTGCGCGGAGGTTATGGCGAGAACCGAACTCCACCTTGAAGATGTCCGCCGCCGCATTGCAGATTTGCAGAAGATAGAGGTGACGCTGGCGACCACGTTAGCCAGATGCACTGGAGATGACGTTGCCGAATGTCCCATCCTGGAAGCACTCCAGTTTTTACCCCATCAAGGCAATTGACGCCATCTTTGAGGGATTTGATTTTGTGATGTCAGCTTGGAGTATAGCCTAACTGGACGTCAGGGCGGTACTGCGGTTTCTGTCAGATTAGGGTGATAAACGGAATTTGTTGACGAATTTCGTTACGTATCATAGATTTCAACCTGACATTTTGATGGAGAGAGTGCGCAGTGAAGGGGCAACGGATCGGCTATGTCCGGGTCAGCACGTTCGATCAGAATGTGGATCGCCAATTGGAAGGTCAGTCGCTCGATCGGACCTTCACCGACAAGGCATCGGGCAAGGACGTCAACCGCCCCCAGCTTGAGGCTCTGCTCACTTTCGCCCGCGAAGGCGATACCGTCGTCGTCCACAGCATGGATCGGTTGGCCCGCAATCTGGATGACCTGCGCAAGCTGGTCCAGGGCCTCACCAAGCGAGGTATCCGGATCGAGTTTGAGAAGGAAAGCCTGTCCTTCTCGGGGGAGGACTCCCCGATGGCCAATCTGATGCTCTCGGTCATGGGTGCGTTTGCTGAGTTCGAGCGCGCTCTGATCCGCGAACGGCAACGCGAAGGCATTGCGATCGCTCGGCAGCGCGGCGCCTATCGGGGGCGGAAACGGTCGCTCTCGGATGAGATGATTGCCGATCTGCACCGCCGCGTTGCCGCCGGTGAACGCAAGGCGACCATAGCGCGCGACATGGGCATCAGCCGCGAAACCCTCTACCAGTACCTTCGCGCCGCTGCCTGACACCAATGTTCACATTATGTCCGGAAAATCGTTGTTCAGCGTACAAAGCTTGAGGTGACGCCATTCTGGCGCGGGTAAGAGGCGAGCTTGCGAAGAATCTGGCTGGGGGCGACGATCCCCGCTGCGATCGTCGCCATGATGCGCAGGATGTCGGGCCAGTTGCGCTCGATGAGCGGTTCATTGATCTTACCTCCGACCAGCGCTCGCACATTGGCCGGCGTCGCGTTGGGCGTGAAGGCATAGAGTCTTTTCTGAGGGAGATCGCGGATACGGGGGGCGAACCTGTAGCCGAGCAAGGCGCAGGCGGCGAACACATGATCGGTGAAGCCGCCCGTGTCGGCAAAATGCTGGCGAACGCGGCGGCCCGCGTCATTCATGAGCAGCCCGTCCAGGATATAGGGAGCCTCGCTGACCGTTGCCGGGATCACCTGGGTTGCGAACGGCGCATATTGATCGGACACATGGCTGTATCCCTTGAGGCCCGGGACGTTGCCATATTTCGCGTTGATCAGATTCATCGCCTCGCCCTGCTCGGTAGCAAGGAAGAACTGCCCGTCGCTGGATGCCGATTGCCCTTGTCCCCAGAAGGCGGCCATGGGCAGGGCGGCGTGGGCCTCCACGATCATGGCGAGCGCCCGATCATAGGCGCTGCCTTCGACATGCCAGCGCGCGATCCGCAGCAATTCCCAGAAGCTGTGCGTGTTGGTCGCCGCCGCCATCTTGCGCAAACCGAGATTGACGCCTTCCGCCAGCAACACGTTCATCAGGCCGATCCGGTCGCTGCAGGGCGCGCCGGTGCGCAGATGCGTGAACGCCTCGGAAAATCCGGTTCGCTCATCGACTTCCAGCAACAGATCGGTGATCCTCGCGGGCGGGAGCTGTTGATAGAGATCGAGCACGAGATCCTCGGCCCCTTCGGGCGTGTCGGCCCTCAGCTTGTCGATGTGCAGCTTGCCGTTCTCGATGATGCCGCCTGGGATCGTGCCGGTTCGCGCCGCGCGGCCAAACTCCTTCAGCCGTGTATCCAGTCGAGCCCTGCGCTCGGCCAGCCATTCGCCGGGTCGCAGCGGCACGGCGAGCCGCGCGGTCTGCTCTATCGCCTGTGGCGGGACCAGAAGCTGCTTGAGGTCGCCATAGCGGCGCGATCCCGCCAACCATATGTCACCGGACCGGAAGGCGTCGCGGATGTGGAACAGCACCGCGATTTCCCAAAGCCGGTGGTCGCCGCTGGGCTCAGCGCGAAGATGACGATGCCATTTCAAGTTGGGACGTAGAAAATCCACCGGCGGATCGACCTTGATCCCGTTACGCAGCATCGCAACGGCCGCCAGAAGAGGCGTGGCGATCGGCGCCGCCTGCATGTCGAGCAGGCGCAGCATCCTGGGCGCGTAGAGGCGGAAACGGTGATAGCCGTCCAGCACACGGCTGAGCGGGTCGGCCGCGAGCACGTTGGTCAGTGCGGAGGCCGTGGCGACAAGGGTTCTGAACCGTTCCCAGCCAGGCCCGGTGGCGATTATCCCGTCCAGGGCCGTGCCATCGTCCTGCGCTCCAAGCAAAGCACCACCGATTTCGGCAAAGGACTTCAGCGTGTCCCGAACGGCCGCCTTTGCGTCGGCGATCCTGGTGTTGCAAAGGCGTTCGGAGGCCCGATAGAGACGGCCTACGATGCGATCGTGGGTCTCCACGATGACATCGGCCAGCGATGACCGCCATTCCAGGGTGCAGACAGCGAGGATCGCAAGCCGCCTGTCTTCGGGCAGATCACGCATGCCGTCGGCGTAATAGCGCTCGCCCTGCCGGCGAAGC
>NZ_QQWY01000072.1:0-10243 GCF_003950455.1 Sphingomonas sp. ABOLE | reverse complement strand
TCAAAGAGCGACAAAAATCGACGCTGCGCCTTTCCCCTTTTTCTCGGGGCGGCCGCTGCGCCTGAATTTCGGTGACCACCGCTGCGTCCCGGTGAGGAGCACCGCGTCGGTGGAGTGGCTTCTATGCCCGAGACCCCAACCCGTCAACACGAAAATGAAACTTTCTGTCGTTTTCGTGACAGCCGCCCCGAAAATGGCGGAAATCCGCGGTTTACGGCTTCTCAATCGGGGCATGCGATATGCCGCTGGTGACCGAATCAACGCTCGAATCGCCGAATCAGGCCCCGGAATCGCTCCGGAATCAGGTACGAAGGGCCGTGATCTGGCGTTCGGGCACGCAGATTCTCGGGCAGCTGCTCACCTGGTCGTCCACGTTCCTGGTCATCCGTATCCTCGCACCCGCCGATTACGGACTGTTTGCGATGACCCAGGTGGTGCTGGTGCTGCTCAACATGCTCAACGGCTATGGGCTCGCGAGTGCGCTGATCCAGCGTGCGGACGCCGGACGCCGGGCGCAGCGCCAGCTGTTCGGGATGCTGCTGCTGCTCAATGGCGCCCTGGCGCTGCTCCAGCTTGCGGCCGCGCCGCTCGCTGCGGCCTATTATCGCCAGCCGATGGTCGCCGAGCTGCTGCGGGTGCAGGCGCTGCTCTATCTCTGCACGCCCTTCATCGCGCTGCCCTATGCGCTGCTCGCGCGATCGATGGACTTCGCCAAGCAGGCACAGGTCCATTTCGTCTCGGCGCTTGCGGGCGCGATCACCGCGCTGACCGGGGCCTATGCCGGCTGGGGCGTGTGGACGCTGGTCGCCGCCCCGATCGTGCTGTTCGCCACCCGCGCGATCGGGATGACCGTGGCGGCGCGGGCGCTGGTATGGCCGAGCTTCGACTTTCGCGGCGCGGGGGACATGGCGCGCTATGGCGGGGTGATGGCGGCGGGGCAGGTCTTCTGGTTCCTGCAGAGCCAGGCCGACGTCTTCATCGCCGGGCGCATGTTCGACCCGCATCTGCTCGGCATCTATACGACCAGCCTGTTCCTCAGCCAGATCTTCGTCTCGAAATTCGTGCCGCCGCTCAACGAGGTCGCCTTCTCCGCCTATGCACGGATGCGCGACGATCCCGCGGCGGTGGCGGCGGCATTCGTGCGGGGCGCGCAGCTGATCCTGCTGGCGGCCATGCCCTTCTATATCGGGCTGGCCGCGACCGCCGAGCCGCTGGTCGCCGTGGTGCTCGGGCCAAAATGGGCGGAAGCGGCGCCGGTGGTCCATGGCCTGGCGCTGGTGATGCCGCTGATGACGCTGCAGGTGCTTTTCGCGCCGGCCAGCGACGCGCGCGGGCGGCCGGGCATCAGCGCACGCAACGGTGCGACCGGTGCACTGTTCCTGCCGATCGCCTTTCTGATCGGCGTGCATTGGGGAATCCTAGGCCTCGTCGCCGCCTGGTACATTGCCTATCCGCTGTATCTCGGGTTGTCGGCACACCGCACGCTGCCGGCGATCGGCGTCAGCTATGCGGGGCTCGGCCGGGCGATCGCGGCGCCGGTGTTCGCGGCGCTGGCGATGGGACTGATCGTCACCCTTGTCGACCGCGAACTGCCGCCGCTCGCCCCCCTGCCCCGGCTGGCACTGCTCGTGAGCATCGGTGGCGCGAGCTATGGCGCGCTGCTCTTCGGCTTTGCGCGCGAGACGCTCGGCGGTGCGATCGCGCTGGTGCGCAACCGCGCCGGCTGAGCTGCATCAGGCCGTCTGGATATAAGCGCGCATCGCCTCGGCCTCGGACTCGATACGATCGATCCGATACTTCACCAGATCGCCGATCGAGATGAAGCCGACCACCGCCTGCCCGTCGATCACCGGCAGATGGCGGATGCGCCGCCGCGTCATCAGCGCGAGCGCGCCGAGCACCGTCTCCTCGGGGCCGACGGTGATCGCCGGTGCGGTCATCACCCGCGCCACCGGCAGTTCGAGCCCGATCGCGCCTTCGCGCTCGATGCAATGGATCACGTCACGCTCGGAAAAGATGCCGACGACTTGCCCGTTGTCGAGGACCGGCACCGCGCCGATCCGCCGGGCCGCGAGTAGTGCCACCGCCTCCGCGACGGTGCTGGTGGAGGCGATCGACACGATGTCTCGCCCCTTGCCTTCGAGGATTGCCGCGATGGTCATCGCCTTCTCTCCTTGGCTTTCATTTTTTAGGCGTTGTTTATCCCACGAATCGGCCCAACTTGCAAAGCGATGGAACAGCCCGACGGACTCGATGATCCAGGTTATGCCGCCTTCGCCTGGGGGCGGTTCCGCCGCATCCTGTGGGGGATGGCGGTGGTGGCGGTGCTGGCCGCCGGCGTAGCCGAATATTGGCTGTGGGCGACGATGGGCGAGCTCCATATCGTCACTGCGATCGCCACCTTTCTGGGCGTGTTCTTCACCATCATGATGGCCGCGGCGCTGATGGGGCTGATGTTCCTCAGCTCGGGCAGCGGCCATGACGCGCAGGTGGAAGACCCGCTCAAGGGCGAAGTCGACCTCGACTGACGGCTCAGCGTTCGCGCTTGAGCGTGAGGTCGAGGCTTGCGGTGCCGTTGGCCGGCACGGTCACCCGCCAGGTGGGGACGCCCTTGTACGAAACGAGCGGCGCGCCGGCCTTTGCGTCACGATAGGGAATCGGCAGCTCGAAGGTGACGGGGTTGGCAAGCGCATTGGTCACCTCGACCCGGTAGTTCGCGCGCCGCTTCGAGCCGGGCTTGCCGACGATGGTGTAGCGGACCTCGCTGCTGTCGCCCGGCCGCAGCTCGATCTCGTCACCGATCGCGCGATCCTTGAGCGCCGACTCGCCGAGCAGCACCGGCTGTTCCCCGCGCGCCGCGAACAGGGCGACCGATCCGGCAGGCAGCGGCAGCCCTAGCCCGGCTTCGATGCGGTTCTCGACGCGTAGCACGATCTCGGCCGGCCCGCTCTCGGCGTCGCGATCGGGATCATGGGCGAAAGGCTGAAACGTCCCGGCGTAGATCCGCGCCATTTGCACGCGCTCGCGGTGGAGCAGCGCGACCTGCTTGGTGGCGCGCGCGGCGACGCTCACCGGCTCGGGGATGCGGTAGAGCTTGAGGTCGCCGAGATCCTCCTGCGCCGCCATCATCACCGGCGCGAAGGCGACCCGTGACCCGGTGACGACAATGTCCACCGACGGTGCGGGCGGTGCCGGGGGTGGAGGGGGCGGCACGGGCGACACCATCTGGCGGACTTCACCACCCTTGGCCGGCGCATCGCTCGTCCTGCCCATCGGCCAGCACTGCAGGCGAAGCGCGGCGGCGGCCGCGCGCGGCAACCGCGCCGCCTGCTCCTTGTTGGGCTGCCCCGCCACCGCGCTGGTCCGGGCATCGGCGAAGCCCTGGCTGCCGCCGTTCACCACCGTCATCCAGCCGAACAGGTCGAGCGTATCGTCCGCCCCCAGCTGCGCGACATAGGTCGCCGACCAGTCGAGCCCCTGCGCCAGATAGGAAAGCTGCACCGTCACCGTCTGCGCGCGGGGGCTGTCGGTCGTCACCGCCAGCGTCGGCTTGGCGGCGAGATCCGCGGGAACGCCGGGATAGACCAGCGCCTCGGGAAGCCCCGAACAGCCCAGCGCCTCGATGCCCTCATCGGTGGTGAGCAGCACGCCGCCTGTCGGCCCTGCCTGAATCACCGCCTCGCTTTCGCTGACCTTGCCGGTGGCGCGGTCGGTGCGCCGCACGGTGACGCGGCGCTTGAGATACGCGTCGACCAGCGTTGCCGGGCCGAGCAGACGGGCGTCGCGGTTCTTTTCCCCCACCCCGCGCGGCAGGCCCGTGACGATCGCGGTCTCGGGCAACATCCCTTCGGATACGCCGACGAAGCGGATCACCGACGCGCCGGCGGGCAGCTGCAGGGTCCGCGTCTCGGTGACCAGCGCATGGCCGCCGGGCCAGCTCCGCCGGATCGCGCCCTCGCCGCGGTTGGGGTCACGATAGACGGTCACCGCCACCGCATCGGGCGTGTCCGAGACGACGAGCGTCTGCGCCGCCGCCGGCAGGGCGGCGAGCAGCGCGGCGAGGGCCAAGGCGATGCGCGCGAGCATCGGATCAGTAGCGGCTGTCGAACACCATGGTCACCGATGCCTTGCCGTTGGCGGGCACCGGCACCTTCCACTCCATCCGATCGGCGGAGACGCGCTCACCGGCGAGGGTCTGGTCGGTGACGCGAACGTCGCCCCACAGCCCGGTCTGGGCAAGGTCGACGGTGACCGGCTCGGCGCGCGCATTGGTGAAATCGTAGCGCATCGTCGTTTTCCAGCGCCGCGCCGAAAGCTTCTTGCGCTCGACCACCACCGCGGCGCCCTTCACGTCGAACGCCTCGCCGGTGCGGATCGACATGGCCGAGCCCATCGGCGCGGCATCGACCCGGCTCTCGCCGATGAACTGCGGCTCGCCCTTGCGGTCGCGCATATAGACGCGGATCGTGCCGCTCGGCAGCTGGTCGCCCAGGCCGCCATTCTTCGACGTCGAGAATTTGAGCACCGAGGCGGCGCTGCGCGGATCGGTGTCGGCACCCAGCCAGCCATTGATCCATTCATAGGTCTTGCGCGCTGGCGCCGCCTTCACGTCGAGGAAGCTGACCTGCTTCTGCTGGGCGTTGGCGATCGTGGTGCGCTGGGCGAGCGGATAGAAGATATAGTCGCCCAGCCGTTCGCGGGGGCCGGTCTCGGTGCCGGGCTGGTCGATCGTCGTGTCGTCTCCTTCGAGCTGGCCGAAGGCGCGGGCACCGCTGGGCGCACCGGCGACGAGCGTCACTGCGGCATTCTGGTACGAGGTGCCGGTATCGTTG
This sequence comes from Sphingomonas sp. ABOLE, assembly GCF_003950455.1. Lineage (NCBI taxonomy): Bacteria > Pseudomonadati > Pseudomonadota > Alphaproteobacteria > Sphingomonadales > Sphingomonadaceae > Sphingomonas > Sphingomonas sp. ABOLE. Next base: position 5,411 of record NZ_QQWY01000072.1, on the reverse strand, counting down.
GTGAGCGTGATCCATCCCTGCATATCAATGGCGCTCTTCGCCTCGTCGAACAGCATCACATAGTCGCTGGTCCAGCCGAGCCCCGGGGTGAGGTAACTCAGCGTCGCCGGCACCCGCCCCCCGCTCGCCACCTGCAGCGTGACCGAGAGAGTGGGCCGGGCGCGAAGATTCTCGGGCACCTTGTCGAAGATTACGCGGACCGGCAGGCCGTCATCGCGCAGCACTTCGATGCGCGAGCCGATCTGGAGGACGATGCCGCCATTGGCCGAAAGCACCCGCGCCTGCTCGCGCGTCTCCGCGCCGGTCGCGGGGTTGGTCCGCACGATGGTGACGACCGAGCCGACCGCCTTTTCCATCAGCTTGTAGGGGGTGAGCAGGTCGTAGTCGAAATTCTGCTCGACGATGCCGATGCCGGGTCCGGCGAGCGTCACCGTCTCGGGCCGGATCTTGGCGGAGACGTCGGCGAATTCCTGGCGGGTGCGGCCGGCCTCGAGCGCGAGGGTACGCGCGTCCTGCACCAATGCCTGGCCGTTCTGGTAGATGGTGATGGCGAGATCGCCCTGCGCGGTCTTGTCCGGCGTTGGCAGCTGCTGCGCCTGCGCGAGCGCGGGCCATGCCACCGCGAAAAGCCACACCGCATGCCGCATTGCCCATCCTCCCCCTATGTTGCGGGGATCGTAGCAGATTGAAGGACGGCGGCTAGTGCTTCCTCCCCCGCCAGGGGCGCGCACCGGAACCTCCGAGTCGATCGTCATCCCGGCGAAAGCCGGGATCCATTCGCGCTGATGTGGCGGTTCTTTCCCCTAGCGCACAGGGCAATGGATCCCGGCTTTCGCCGGGATGACGGAGGTCTTGTAGGACGGGGGGGGGGGGCAGGATTCATGCAGCCCTTACAGGGTCACCACCACGCGCCGCCCGTCATACACCACCTCGCGCCCGGCCGCCTCGGCGAGGCCGGTGCCGACACCCGGCGCCACCGACACCACCCGGAACCGCCGCGTCTTCGCCATGCCTGGATAGCGCCCCTGCCGCGCGCCGAGCGTCAGCGTTCCCGCCTTGTCGTCCAGCGCCAGCGCGATCGTCGCGCGCTCGCCGCGGCGCCAGCCCTGACCGTCGCCGGCATCGTCATAGAGGGTGAAGCGGCCATCGGCGCCGCGATAGACGCGCAGCTCGATCGGGCGATCGGGCGACTGGTCGGCATATTGGACCGGCGAACCCAGCGGCAGGATCGTGCCGCCCGCGACCTGCACCGGGATCTGCCCGATCGGCGCGGCGACCTGGAGCTTCACTCCGCCAGCGTGGCGCGTGCCGGTCCAGAAGTCGATCCATTCGGTGCCCTTTGGCAGATACACGGTGCGCGAGGTGGCGCCGGGCTCGATCACCGGGCTGACCAAGAGATTGCGGCCGAACAGATATTGGTCGCGCAGATCCTGCGCCGCGCGGTCCTCCGGGAACACCATCCCCGCCGGATAGAGGAACGAGGCGCCGCGATCGGCCACCTGCCAGCTCTGCGCGTAGAGGAAGGGCAGCAGCCGGTAGCGCAGCGCCACCGCATCGAGCAGCGGCGCCCTCACGCTTTCGGGGAAGCTGTAGACTTCCTTGCCCTCGCCGGTGCCGTGGATGCGGAACATCGGGTTGAACACCGCGAACTGCAGCCAGCGGGTGAACAGCTCCTGATAGGCGGGGTCCTTGGGGCTCCCGCCGAAGAAGCCGCCGATGTCCGCCGACCAGAAGGGATTGCCGGTCATCGAGAAATTGACGCCCGCCGGGATCTGTTTGGCGAACACGTCCCAGCGCCCGCTGACATCGCCCGACCAGGTGAAGGCGCCGTTGCGCTGCTGCCCCGCCCAGGCCGAGCGGGTGAGCAGGAGCGGACGCTTGGCGGCATAGTCCGCGGCCATGCCGTCGTGCACGGCAGTGGTGTGCAGCAGCGGATAAGCGTTGAACACCAGCGCGCCGGAGCCCGCCGCGGTGGTCACCTCGGCCATCTCGCCCCAATGGCCGCCCAGCTCCGCCTCGCTGCCGTCGAGCCAGTATCCGTCGAACCCGGCCTTCCCCAGCCGATCGGAGATCTGCTTCCAGTAGAGCGCGCGGGCCCGGCTCGAGAAGGCATCGTACCAGCGGCCTTCGCCCGCCGGATACACATTGGGGTAGGTCTTGGGGTAGAGCCCGCCGATCGCGTCGAGCGCGCGTGTGTTCTCCAGCCCCACATCGAGCCGCGGCCAGACCGAGACGATGCTGTGCAGGTGCTGCTGGTGCAGCGCGTCGAGCATGGCCTTGGGATCGGGATAGCGCGCCGGGTCCATCTCGTGGCTGCCCCAGCGCCCTTGCGGCCAGTACTGCCAGTCCTGCACCACCGCATCGAGCGGGATGCCGAGGCGGCGATATTCGGCGGCCACCCCCAGCAGCTCGGCCTGCGAGGCATAGCGCTCCTTCGACTGCCACAGCCCCCAGGCCCAGCGCGGCAGCAGCGAGGCGGCGCCGGTGAGCTGGCGATAGGCGCCGATCACCTGGTCGACATCGGGCCCGGCGAACAGGAAATAGTCGACGCCCTCGCCGGCCTGCGAACGGAAGAAGATGCGGTTGCCCGCCTGCGGGGTGTCCACCGCGACCTCGGTGACCGAGGCATTGTTCCAGAACAGCCCGAAGCCGGCGGGCGAGACCAGCACCGGCACGCCGACATCGGTATTCGCCTGCTGCAGCCGGACGATGGTGCCGCGATAGTCGAGCAGCCCGGCCTGGTGCTGGCCTAGGCCGTAGACCGCCCGTCCCTCGGGTATGGCGAAGACCATCCGCACCGCCCCCTCGCCGTCGGGCGTGCCGCCCAGGCGGCGGCGGTAGAGATCGGTCTCGCCGACCAGCGGCTTGTCGTCGGCGCCGAGCAGCGCCACCGCGCCGGTCTTGCGATCGACACTGATCCGCATCGCCGGGGTGGCGAGCAGATAGCGATCAGGCTGCTGATCGAGCGTCCAGCTGGTCTTGGCAGGCTGGCCGACCAGCGCGAGATCGGGCGTGCGCTCGGCCCCTTCGCGCAGCATCGTCACACGGAGGATGCGGTCGCCCCAGAGGGTGAGCGCGAGCACCCCCTGCGCGGTGCGGAAGCTCGCGCCGGTCGAGGTCTGCGCAAGCAGCGTCGCGCCCTCGGCGGCCGCCGCCTGGAGCGGCGCGGCCTGCACGGCAAAACTCGGCGCAATGCTCGCGGCAAGCGCTGCCCCCAGCAGCAGAAGCGACTTGGCTTTCACGGACATTCTCTCCCCTGACGCGATGGTCTTGCCGCATTCTTGTCAGACAATAGGGAGGGCGCCTAGCCCTTTTTCCGGGTCTTTCGGCGCGGCGCGCGCAGGCCGGCCGCGATCGCCAGTCGCGCCCAGTCGCGCAGCGCGTCGGCATCGTCATAGGCGTCGGCGGGCGCGCGGCGATAGTTCATCACCATCGTCCGGCCCTTGGCGCCATAGGTGAAGCGATCCGCGCCCGCCGCGTCCCAGGCGGCGTCGCTTTCCGTATCCGCCTTGAACCAGAGTTCGTCGAAGGCGAGGATCGCGAACACAGTGCCGTCGCAATAGAGCGTCGCGCCGCCCATCATCCGGCGCATCGTCACCGTGCCGATCGGGGCGAGCGCGTCGCGCACCCATTCGACCAGGCCGGTGTCGAGCGCCATCAGTGCCCGCCGCCCGCCAGCCGCAGCCCGGCGATGCAGCCGACCAAGCCGAGGATCAGCAGGATACGCACCGCGCTCACCGGCTCGCCGAACCAGAGCATGCCGACGATCACCGTGCCGAGCGCGCCGATGCCGCCCCAGACGGCATAGGCGGTGCCCAGCGGCACGGTGCGCGACGCCATCTCCAGCAGCGCCATCGACACCGCGATGAAGGCGAGAAAGGCCAGCGTCCAGGGGATGTTCCGGAAGCCGTCGGTGAAGCGCATGCAGGTGGTGAAGCCCACTTCGCACAGCCCGCCGAGCAGCAGGTAGATCCAGCCCATCAGCGCCCCGCCAGCGCGAGCAGCGCGTCGCCGGTCACCCGCTGCACCGTCCATTCGTCCATGCCTGTGGCCCCCATCGCGCGGTAGAAATCGATCGCCGGCTGGTTCCAGTCGAGCACCGACCATTCGAACCTGGCATAGCCGCGCGTGACGGCGATATCGGCCAAATGGCGCAGGAGCGCCTTGCCGACCCCGGCACCGCGCGCGGCAGGGGTGACGTAGAGGTCTTCCAGATACATCCCCGGCAGTCCGGTCCAGGTGGAAAAGTTCTGGAAGAACAGCGCGAAGCCGAGCGGGGCGCCCTCCGCGCCCTCGGCGATCACTGCCTCAGCGGCCGGGCGCGGGCCGAACAGCGCGGCTTCCAGCATCGGTTCGGTAGCACGCACCGCGTCGGGCTCGCGCTCGAATTCGGCGAGTTCACGGACGAAGGCGAGGATCTGGGGGACGTCGGCGGGGGTGGCGAAACGGATCCGGGTCATGCAGCGGCCTCGGTCTGGGGCGCGGGGGCGACGCGGCCGCGGATCGCGGCGAGGCACCCGAGGATGATGAGCAGCGCGCCCGCGACCGTCCAGCCCGAGACGCGCTCGTCGAACACGACATAGCCGAGCAATGCCGCCCAGACGAAAGCGGTATATTCCACCGGCGCCAGCACCTGCGCCTCGGCATGGCCATAGGCCCAGGCGAGCAGCACCGCGGAGATCGAGCCGACCAGCGCGGCGCCGAGGATCCACGGCCAAAGTGCCAGCGACGGCATCGCCGAGAACCACGGCGCGCCGGGCAGCATCACCAAAGCGAGGACGAGGCTGGTGAACAGCGCGACTTCGATCGGATCCGCGACCTGCGCCTGCTGGCGGAGCAGGATCAGGCTTCCCGCATAGAGGATCGAAGCGGCGAACACCGCGATCGAGCCGAGCACCACCTCGGTCGAGGCATGCGCCTGCGCCTGGCCGGCGGCGATGGTCAGCACGCCCAGGCTGGCGACGAGCGAGCCGCCGATCGCCGCGCGGCGGATCCGCTCGCCAAGAAAGGCGGCGGCGAGGAACATCGCGATCAGCGGCGCGAGAAAGGTGAGCGCGATCCCCTGCGCCATGGTGACGCGGGCGAGGCCCCAGAAGAACAGCACCACCGAACTGCCCGCCAGCACGCCCCGGGCGAAGTGGAGCTTCAGTGCCTGGCGGCCGGGCAAGGGTGTCCGCCGCAGCAGGAAGATCGGCCCTAGCAGCACGATCGCCCCGACCGAGCGCCACAGCACCGCGCTATAGGCGCCGTGCGCGATCGACATGCCTTTCATCACCGCGTCCATCACCGAGTAGTTGGCGATTCCGAGCGCAGCTACGGCGAAGGCAAGGCGGGGCGAACGCGACATGAGGGGTCGGGTAGCGGGAGCGATTTCAGATTGCGAGCCCTTAAACCCCCTCCCCACCCGCTAC
>NZ_QQWY01000071.1:0-10305 GCF_003950455.1 Sphingomonas sp. ABOLE | reverse complement strand
CGTGCTGCCGACACTCTATGCCCGGTTCGGGCAGAAAGTGATCGAGAAACCCGAGCACTACAATGAGGAGCATGAAGGGGACGACCACGGTCAGACCTTCGTGAACAACTTGGCCTGATGGATGGGCGGGGCGATCCGCGATCGCCCCGCTCATCTCTGGGAGATGGGGATATGCCTCGCACCAAAACCAGCTCAATGCTTCACGGCGGGCCACTGCGGATCTGGTCGGCGATCACCGATCCGGATCATCGTCGGGCTTGGAGTCCGCTCGTATTCCTCGACAACCCGTGCCAGCTTGGCGAAACGGAATGTACCTTCGCGATCCAGGGCATCACCCGGCCAATTCGGACGCCGGCCCGGGTCGATCAGTTCGACAAGCCGCGCGCCTTCGCTTGGTCGTGCGGCATCCCTTATCTGTTCACGCTCGAAGAGCGGTACGAGCTGGCAGGGGACGATGGTGGCACCAGGCTAACACATAGCTGCACGCTGCGCGGGGCGCTGTCTCTGCCGTTCGCGGCGATGATGTTGCGTCGTCTGCGGTCCCTGATGATCGAGGCTGACGATCGCCTCGCAACCTATCTGCGCTGGCGGGTGGGTCAGCCTGCCCGTGGGATCAATCGTCAGCACGTCCCCTCCCGCTACAGGAGGAAGGCGCGATGATGCCGTTGAAGCGGGTACTGCCCGCCCTCATCCTCGTTGTCGGGCTGGCGGCTTGCACGGAAAGCAAGCCGCCAGCCCCGCCAACGGAGCAGCAAATCCATTCGTCCGACAGCGCCGTGGCGACCGGGGAAATGGGGCGCCATCCCTATCGCTGTTCCGACGGGGAACCGCTGTTCGTCGACTACAAGGACAACGGCCTGCAGATCGATTTTCGGCGCTCCAGCAGCGCCGTGCCCATGACGCTGACCGCGCCAGCGCAGAGCCTCCAATATGTCGGCGAGACAGCCACCGCGACCTTCAAGGGGTCGCAGCTCACCGTCGTGGAAGGCGAGGGCCGCACCCGAATCTGCGAACGGGAGGGCGCCCGATGAACCGTCCTGTCTTCCGACACGTCGCACTGGAACGGGAGAGAAACGATGTCTGACACGTCGATCTCGAATGTGATGGTCATTCGGGCAGAAGTGATCGCGCGAAGCCGCGCTTTGCGTGAGGCGCAGCCGACGGCACCGCCCGGCGTGACGCCGACCGCTCCGGCGTCGAACTTCGCCGACACCCTCAATGCCGTGGTCGCGAAGGTCAACGAGACCCAAGAGCAAGAGGATGTCGTCACCGAAGCATTTGAGCGTGGCGAAACCACCGACATTGCAACCGTCGCGCTCATCCAGAGCCGCGCATCCATTACTTTCGAGGCGACCCTGCAAGTCCGGAACAAGCTGCTGTCCGCTCATCGGGACATCATGAACATGCCGATCGGATGACGATCGCTAAGAGATTTAGGGCGTAATTGATATGATAGTCGGCGCGAGGCCACGTTTTAGGCAGATCATTATCGAGGTTTGGAAGCCTCTCACGATCCTGTTCGTGTGGGACGTGGCGGTGACGGCATTCCACATGATGACCCCGATCAAGGAACCGCCTTTGCCGACGGCGCTGTTCGGCACTGCCATCGCGCTCTTCATGGGGTTTCGGACCAACGCAGCTTATGCGCGCTGGTGGGAAGCGCGAACCCTTTGGGGCACGCTCATCAATGCGTCGCGCAGCCTGGCCAGGATCACACGCAGCCTGACCAAGGGGGAACCCGAGGGCAGTGAGACGCGGCACAACATCATCCTGCGGCAGATCGCCTTCGCGCACTCGATGCGCTGCCAGCTTCGCCGACAGTCGCCCTATGAAGACATTGCCCGGATCGCCGGAACGGACGTCGCCGATATGGCGGTCGCTCGCCTGAACCCTGCCAACGCGCTCTTGGAGGACGTATCGGGCATTTACGCCGACGCGCTCGCGGAAGGTCGGATCACCGAGATCCAGCAGGCAACTGTGGAGCGCGTCCTGATCGACATCGCCAATGCGCAGGGTGGCATGGAGCGGATCAAGAATACGCCGCTGCCCAATGGCTTTCGGTTCTTCCCGAACCTCTTCACGCGCGTGTTCTGCGTGCTGCTTCCGATCGCGCTGGTCGAATCCCTGGGCCTTGCCACGCCGATCGGATCGACGCTGATCGGACTCGTCTTCCTCGCGGTGCTGAGCATAGGCGAGGATCTGACCGATCCGTTCGCCAATAGCGTCCACGATGTCCCACTCACGGCCATGTGCCGCACGATCGAGATCGACCTTCTTCAGACGGCGGGACTACCGGCCCCTGAGCCGCTGACGCCCGATCACGGCGTGCTGTGGTGAGGGCGGTGCGCGCCTTGCGGCACCTGCCTGGCCTGACAGCCGCGCGCATCGGCGCCGTTCTGTTCGCGGGTATGGTCGTAGGGGCGTGCAATCCCGCTCCAAGCGAACCGGCCGAGCCGGCGCATGAAAAGCATCTGACGCCTCGATTGATCGCGCAGCGCATCATGTATTGCGACGATGGATCGCGCGCCGATGTCGACTTCATCGACGACGGCCTGAAGATGGCTGTCACCTGGCTGCCCAAAGGCAGAACCGAGATCCTGCACGCGCAACGGACCGGCGAAGAATTTCGCGGCGACCAGTCGCGGGCAGTCGTGGCGGGCGGGTCGATCGCCTTCACGCAGCGCGGGAAGATCCGCGTCTGTCATCGAACACCGGAGGAATCATAGGATATGCAGGCATTGCTCTACACGCTTGCGCCTGTGTTGGCGGTCGTGCTCGGCGCGATCATCGCGAGCCGCACCAAGTTAAATCCTGGCCTCGTGGCGGGGCTACAGCATCTTGCTGCCGGCGTCGTGTTTGCGGCGGCAGCGACTGAAATCCTGCCGCAGGTCAAGCATGAGGCTTCGCCCAGCGCGACGTTGATCGGCGGGGCGGCGGGCGTCGTAACGATGCTGGGTCTCAAGGCTTTCGAGGCCCGCTTCAAGGGGCCGATGGCGCTGCTCGCCGCGATCGGCATCGACATTCTGGTCGATGGCTTGGTGCTCGGCCTTGCGTTCGTCGCGGGCGAGAAGGCGGGATTTCTGCTGACGATCGCGCTGACACTCGAAGTGCTCTTCCTGGGTCTGACACTGACCAACGAGCTGGCGGAAACCTATCGCTCGCGCCTGCGCATCATCGTGATCGTCTCGGCCTTGGCGCTGCTGCTGCCGATCGGCGCGCTCGCTGCCGTTCCTGTCGCCACGCTCTCGCCGGTAATGGTCGCTGGCTTCCTGAGCTTTGGGCTGATGGCGCTGCTCTACCTCGTCACGGAAGAGCTGCTGGTTGAGGCGCACGAGAAGCCTGACACCCCGCTCATCAGCTCGATGTTCTTCGTAGGGTTCCTTGCCCTGCTAACGCTCGAGGAGATCATGGGATGATCCCGAGCAACGACAATAATGGCGGCGAAGAGCGTCGCACCCTCTGGATCGTCCTGCTGCTGAACGCGGCAATCGCGGCGGGCTTCTTCGTCTCAGGATTTTTCGCGGATTCGAGCGCCCTGATCGCCAACGGTGTCCACAACCTGTCCGATACGGCCGTGTATGCGTTGAGCCTTGTGGCGCTAACCCGGGGCCAGACGTGGAAGACACGCGCTGCGGTCGCTTCGGGCGTCATGCTGCTGATCTTCGCGGGCGGTATATTGATCGACGTTGGCCGGCGCTACCTTCAGGGCAGCGAGCCGATCGGACCGACCATGATGGTCATGTCGGCGATCGCCGGCGTCGTAAACTACCTCTGCCTGCGGCTGCTCCAGCGGCTCAAGGATCCGGACGTTAACCTACGGGCCGCCACCACCTTCAGCTTCAATGACTTCATTTCCAATGGCGGCATCCTGATCGCGGGCGTGCTGGTGCTGTGGCTGGGCACCAACTGGCCGGACCTTCTGGTCGGCTTCGCTACCGCCATCATCGCCATCAAGGGCGGTGTCGAAATCCTGCGCGACGCGAGCGCCGAAACCAAGAAAAGCGAAAGGAGGTCGTCATGAACGACAAGCTCGAACTCGATATTCCAGTATTGTTGCCGGACCTTCCTGACGCGGCCGACGCTTGCCTGGACCGTCTCGTATCAACCCTGTCGAAGCGCGAAGGCGTCGACCGGGCGCATGTGATCTGCCTCGACGGCGACACGCCGGCGGCCCTGTGCATCCATTTCGACGCCGCCAAGCTGCCGCTGCCGCGATTGCGTGAAATGGTGCGGGCCGCAGGTGCCGAAATCACTGAACGCTACGGTCATGCGATCTGGCAGGTGACAGGGATCAGTCACGAACGGCGGGCGCGCACGGTCAGCGATGCGCTATGCGCGTTGCCCGGGGTGGTACAGGCAAGCGCCAGCACCAGCGGGTCGGTCCGGGTCGAATATGATCGCCGAGAGACCACAGAAGAGGAAGTGCGCGCTGCTCTTCGCAAGCTGCAGGTGAGGGTTGGCAAGCGGGTCGCCGCCGATGACCATGCCGGCCACGACCACGGCCCCGGGGGCCACGACGCAGGCGAAGAGAAGCACGGCCCCGGCGATGGTCACGACCATAGCCACGCCGAATTTCTCGGCCCCAATACCGAGCTGATCTTCGCGCTTGCCTGCGGCGCGCTGCTGGGAATCGGCTATGCGATCGAGAGGCTGGTTGCCGGCGCACCGGAGTGGCTGCCCACGGCCTGCTATGTCGCAGCCTATTTCTTCGGCGGGTTCTTCACGCTGCGCGAGGCGATCGACAACCTTCGGATGAAGAAGTTCGAGATCGACACGCTGATGTTGGTCGCTGCCGCCGGCGCCGCTGCGCTGGGCGCATGGGCCGAAGGCGCGCTGCTGCTATTCCTTTTCAGCCTTGGCCATGCGCTTGAGCATTACGCGATGGGACGCGCCAAGAAGGCGATCGAGGCGCTGGCGAAGCTCGCGCCCGAAACCGCGACCGTGCGACGCGACGGCCAGACCAGCGAAATCCCGGTCGAGCAAATGGTCGTTGGGGACGTTGCCATCGTCCGCCCGAACGAGCGCCTGCCTGCTGACGGCTTCGTCATCAAGGGCAACAGCGCAATCAACCAGGCCCCGGTGACGGGTGAAAGCATCCCGGTCGACAAGGTGCCGGTCGCCGATGCCGCCGCGGCGCGGGCAAAGCCTGATGCAGTGGACGCGGAGAGCCGGGTTTTTGCCGGTACGATCAACGGTGGCGGCGCGATCGAGATCGAGGTGACACGCCGCTCCAATGAAAGCGCGCTCGCCAAGGTCGTGAAGATGGTGAGCGAAGCGGAGACGCAGAAGTCGCCGACGCAGCGCTTCACCGATCGGTTTGAGCGGATCTTCGTGCCTGCTGTCCTGATCCTGTCGGTGCTCCTGCTTTTCGCATGGGTGGTCGTCGACGAGCCGTTCCGCGACAGCTTCTATCGCGCGATGGCTGTACTGGTGGCGGCAAGCCCGTGCGCGCTCGCCATCGCAACGCCGAGCGCTGTCCTGTCTGGCGTTGCCCGTGCAGCGCGGGGCGGCGTGCTCGTGAAGGGCGGTGCACCGCTCGAAAACCTCGGGTCGCTCAAGGCGATCGCTTTCGACAAGACGGGCACGCTGACCGAAGGTCGTCCGCGCATCACCGATGTCGTGCCCGTCGATGGCGCCGACGAAGGCGAGCTGCTGGCGCTGGCCGTCGCTGTCGAAGCGTTGAGCGACCATCCTCTGGCCCAAGCGATCGTCAAGGACGGCCGCGAACGACTGAACGATCGTGCCGTGCCGACTGCCGGCGACCTCAAGAGCCTGACCGGTCGGGGCGTCACCGCGAGCGTGGATGGCGAGACGGTCTGGATCGGCAAGGCCGAGATGTTCGGGAGTGAGGGCATTCCGGCGCTGGGGCAGGGAGCGCAGAACGCGATCGCGAAACTGCGCGAGAACGGTCGCACGACGATGGTGGTCCGCAAGGGGGACCGCGACCTGGGCGCGATCGGCCTAATGGACACGCCCCGCGAAGCGGCAAAGACCGCGCTGCGCCGGCTGCAAGAGATGGGCGTGTCGCGGATGATAATGATCTCTGGCGACCACCAGAAAGTCGCCGAAGCGATCGCCAACGATGTCGGGATCGACGAGGCGTGGGGCGACCTCATGCCCGAAGACAAGGTTGCGGCGATCAAGAAACTCGCCGGCGAAGACAAGGTCGCAATGGTGGGTGACGGCGTGAACGATGCCCCGGCGATGGCAAGCGCCACGGTCGGCATCGCGATGGGCGCGGCGGGGTCGGACGTTGCGCTGGAGACAGCCGACGTCGCCCTGATGGCTGACGATCTGGCGCACTTGCCATTCGCGGTGGGCCTAAGCCGGCATACGCGTGGAATCATCCGGCAGAACGTCTTCGTTAGCCTGGGTGTCGTCGCCTTCCTCGTTCCTGCCACCATCCTTGGCCTCGGTATTGGGCCAGCGGTGGCGGTTCATGAAGGATCAACGCTGCTTGTTGTCATCAATGCGCTCAGGCTGCTCGCCTACCGCGATCCGGCGGGGAAGGCAGCATGAAGTGGATGATCGCCTTCGACCTCGACGGCACGCTTGCCGAGAGCAAGCGGCCGCTATCGGAAGATATGGCCGCAACCCTCGCCCGATTGCTCGCCGTCACGGATGTGGCGGTGATCTCGGGCGGGGACTGGCCGCAGTTCGAAAAGCAGGTCGCCTCGCGTCTTCCTGCCGGCGCCGCGCTTGACCGTCTCTGGTTGATGCCGACCACAGGCACAAAACTCTATCGGTTCATCAATGGCGCTTGGCGCGCAGTCTATACCGAGCTGTTCGACGATGCAGAGAAGGCGACGATCCGCGCGGCCTTCGATCAGGCCCTGACCGATGCCGGCCTCGCCGACGAACGTATCTGGGGCGAACGGATTGAGGACCGGGGCAGCCAGATTACCTTTTCGGGGCTGGGGCAGGCAGCGCCGCTAAAGGAAAAGGAAGCGTGGGATCCTGACCGAAAGAAGCGGACCGCGTTGCAGGCCACGTTGCGCGCGACGCTGCCGGACCTCTCGATCAATCTAGGTGGCACGACATCGATCGACGTGACCAGGGCAGGGGTGGACAAGGGCTATGGCCTGAAGCGCTTGAGTGCTGAAAGCGGCGTCCCGCTCGACGGGATGCTGTTCATCGGCGATGCGATCTTCCCCGGTGGGAATGACTATCCCGCCGCTGAAATTGGCCTCGATACGGTGAGAGTGCGCGACGTTGCGGAAACCACCGCCGTCGTGACTGCCATCATCGCATGTCTGCACCGGTAGGGATCGCCGATGTTCGCGATCCCCGCCTTGGGCCTGAACGTCTGTGGGACTCTCGGCCCGACCTTACCCCTTTACCTCCGATCTGGAGCAATCGCGTAGAACAGGCAGGCCAGCATGTTTCAAAGCTCGTGGTGGGAGATAACCACCCATATCATCAGTCTCGCCGTCGCCTACGCGCTCGCCCTTCCTGTTGGCTGGGATCGCGAGAAGGACGCCCGCAGCGCAGGCATCCGTACATTCCCATTGGTTGCCATCGCCAGTTGCGGCTTCGTGCTGGTGGGCATTGCGATCCTCGGCCGCACGTCTCCAGCGCAAGCCAGGTTGCTCGAAGGTCTGATTACGGGTGTCGGCTTCATCGGGGGCGGCGCGATTCTGAAGAAGGGCGACAAGACGTCAGGCACAGCGACGGCGGCCAGTCTGTGGGCGACTGGCGCGCTCGGCGCGGCCGTGGGCTACGGCCTATACGACATCGCCTTCATCCTGAGCGCTACCACCTTCCTCACCCTGCGCTGCTCTCGTCCGCTCAAGCGCGCCACCAATGGCGACGTCGGCAGCTCGGCGAGCCGATGACGAGCCCTTGGGCGAGCCGATGGATGCGGCCTGTGCGATCCCTTACCCGGCGCTGGGCACCGGCAAGGACCATCGCGGCGCGTGACCGCCAACATCGCTTGCTGCGCTGGGCGACGCTGCTGGAGCGCAATCCCCACCAGATCATCGGCCTGCTGTCCCCTTCGTGGGCGGGCGGCGACGCGCGCGGCACGATGGTCGATCGGCCGAGCGCGATCGATGTCGCATGGAGCGACGTGGTGCTGCGGGTGATGGGGTTGGCGGGACGATCGCGCGGTGAAGCAAAATCGTTCTTCGGGTTGTCGGATGCCGAGCTGGATCGGATTGCCGCAGGTTCGTGGCGGTGTCCGGTTCGACCCGCTTGGCAGGTCGCCGTGCGGATCAGGAACGTCGAATGTCCGCGCCTGGAAAATCGGATCGTTGGGTCCGTCGTCGCCCTCCTGCTCGTGATTTGCGCGATCTCCTATTGGATCTTCTGACGAGGCTGGCTTGTGTTCGACATTATAACATCGATCCTCGCGTCACTCGGCGGCTTTGGCGTCTTCCTGTTGATGCTGGCGGAGAACGTCTTTCCCCCGATCCCGTCGGAAGTGATCCTGCCACTTGCCGGCTACACCGCTGCGCAGGGGCGCGGCTCGCTGTGGGTGGTGGCAATCGCCGGCACCCTCGGATCGGCTGCAGGGGCAGTGCTGTGGTACTATGTCGGCCGCTGGATCGGCATCGATCGATTGAAGCGCTTTGCTTCCCGCCACGGCCGATGGCTGACGTTGACGCCCGGCGAGGTCGATCATGTCGACCGCTGGTTCGACCGCTACGGTCGTTGGGCGGTTCTGTTCGGGCGCATGGTCCCGGGAGTCCGGACCCTGATTTCGGTGCCCGCAGGGGTCAGCGGGATGCCCCTTGGTCCATTCTTGGTCTCGACGCTCACCGGCTCGGCCATATGGACCGTTATCCTCGTGCTGGCGGGCTATGAGCTGGGCGAACGCTATAGCTCATCGAGCCGGTCAGCAACGCCGTGCTCGCGCTGGCCGTCATCTGGTATCTTTGGCGGGTCGCGACTTTCGGGCGATCAAGGGGTGGCCATTGATGGCTGACCTGCTGCCCGCCTTTCCTGCCGGCCTTTGGCTCATGGCGGCTTCGATGCTTGTCCGGATCACACGCTTCGCTCGTGCCTTTAGCCTGATCTCGCCAGCCAGCGCGATCGTTCTCATCAAGTGGGTTGGATGGCTTCACCGCAGCGGATTTCACGCATGGCGTCGCAACGGAGGGAAGTGGCGTTGGGCCGGAATATGGAGAGGATCGACATAATGGGGAACAGCAAGCAGCAGGCGATCATCGCCGTTGTCGCGACAATCGTTCTGTCCGGATGCGGGCTGATTAAACCACGCGACGCCGGCTATTTCCGCTTCCACGCGGAAGAGGCGAGACTGGTCGTCACACGCTGCGAGCGGGGCCAAGAGACCGGCAGCGACTGCGAGGCCGCGGCGCAGGCCGTGGCCGAGCTCGACGCGGCGGCGGGGCGGCAGTCCGGACGCTGAAGCGAGCCACCTTCGCCCGCCCCATGAACCGAATCACTATCACTGGAGAAGAATCGTAATGATCGGAAGCAACAGGCCGTTCGCGCTGATGCTGGCAATGACCGCTGTCTTAACCCCGCTTTCCGCGAAGGCACAGCATACCCAGCATGGGTCAACTGGTGCCGTGTCAGGCTCGCGAAACGAGCCGCCCGCTACGCGGGCCTACCGGGCCGCAAATGCCAAGATGCATGGCGATATGGACGTAGCCTTCACGGGTGATGCCGACGCCGATTTTATGCGCGCGATGATTCCCCATCATGAAGGCGCTATCGCGATGGCTGAAATCGAATTGAAGTATGGCCGAGATCCCGCCGTGCGCCGCCTCGCGGCCGCAGTGGTGGCAACCCAAAGGCGCGAGATCGCCGAAATGCGGACCTGGCTTGCACGTCGGCAACCCCGAAAGTAGCGGCTGATTGAAATGGTGGCGCTCACCGCCGTCAATGATGGCGACGGTCGTGATTTTGGGATCATAGGCCAGTCGCGCCGCCGCGTCCAGTTCAGGGGCCGTCTCAACGGCCATGCGGCTCAAGAGCCAGTCGGACGCGTCCTGGGCTAGGCGGGCGGCGGTGAAGATGCACCGCTTGTCGTTGCGCAGGGCCTGTAGCCAACTCGCCAGATAGGCGGCGTGGTCTTCACGGTCGTGAAGCTTGATGCCGATGGTCGCGCTGACGAACGCCGCCCCTAGCTCGGCAACCAATTCCTCTCGGGCGTAGTCCTCGCGCTTCGTGGAAATGAGAGAGGGACGGGCAAGTCGGTCAACATGTCCCGTTGAAGCGTCCCGGGTTTTCCGGAGGCAGGCTCAATTGAGTCATGCAGCCATATTGAGGTTCTCAAGGGCTGCATAGTAATTGGCTTCGGCTTCGGCAGGCGGAATGTAGCCGATGGGGCCAAAGAGG
>NZ_QQWY01000070.1:0-11801 GCF_003950455.1 Sphingomonas sp. ABOLE | reverse complement strand
CGCTCGACCTCACCCGCATCAAGAACAGCCTGAACAGCCCGGTCCTCGTCGACCTGCGCAACATCTATCCGCCCGCGGAGCTCGAGCGCGCCGGCCTGCAGTACACCGGCGTCGGCAAGCCGAGCCGTGATGTGGAAGGGGATGCTGTCGTTCAGTAAAATTCGCCAGTCATTTGCCGGTGCGGCAGGTTTATTACAGTCTAACCTCAGTTGTGTCCGAAATATATGATTGGGCTGTCCCGATGATGGCACTAAGTCACTTGACCTTCGTGTTGCTTTGGCTATTTTATAGTATTAGTTTATTCGATATAGTGAGGTGATAGCCATGATTGCCAGAATGTCGCTAGGTGCCTTGGCCGTGGGGCTCCTTGCAACGGCTGCGGTTGCTGCGCCCGTTCGCCCCGGCATGGTGTTGCCGCGTCAGGCTCTGCCGACGCAGACCTCTCCGGCGGCGAGCGGCGCAAGTCAGCCGAAAGCTGCGCAGGAAGGGCAGGGCGTTCCGGAGCCGGCGCGTCCCCGGGTGCGGCGCAAGAATTCGTTCTTCGGGATCCCGTTGGCGCTTCTCGCCGCCGGCGGGGGCGCTGGCGTGGGGGCTGCCGTCTTGGTCGCAACCGCAAGCCCGCAATAGCCGCGGATGCAATATCGCGGCGTTGCGGCGTCGCGTGCTCTTCGTGGCGCTCCCGTTCTCGAATTAATCGGCTGTTTTCGGCGTGCTGGTCGTCGCCAGATCTGGCGCCGGGGCGTGTGCGCGGATCCCGTCGAACGCAGCGTTCGACGGGGCGAAGACGGCCACCCTCGAGGACGAGACCTGAAGCCGCGCGATCTCCGCGGCGACAATGCCGATGCGGCGCTTGAGGCCAGGATGGGTAATTGGAACATCAAACGGGCGCTTTTGTGCCGCTCGCACCAGGAAGCGTGCGGGTGCCGAAAGATCGTATCCGGCGCGCGCGAGCAAGCCAATCGCAAGCGTGTCCGCCTCGATCTCGGTGTCCTTCACCCGGGCGGATCCGAACCCGAGCTGCGAGAGCAAGGCGGATCGTCCGCGCAACGCCTCCTGGTGGCGGAGGATATTGTGGCTCATCTCGTGTGCAACGACGAAGGCAAGTTCCGCGTCATCGGTGATTTCCGTCATCAATCGGCTGGTAACGGCGACATAGTGGCCGTCCGACCAGGCATTGAACGCTTTTCCCGGCAGGACGACCCAGTGTCCGCCGCACCCCGCATCGGCCGTGAGGTGCAGTGTCCGCAGCGTATCGTCGCGCCGGAGCAGGAGGGTTGCCGCGCCCTGTCGCAACGCTGTGTCCAGCAGGGTCTCGAACGCATCGCTGCGCTGATAGGAGGCCTTGCGCCCGACCAAGTCCTGGGCAAAGCCGGCCATTGCCGTGCCGTTGAGCGCAACGATCTCGTCCCCGCGCCGAAGGCCTGCGCGATCGGCGGCGCTGCCCTCGACGACGTCCCGTACGCCGAAGCCTTCGCCCAGCCCAAAGCGCGCGCCGATCAGGCCGCGATCGCGCGCGTCATATGCGGCGCGATCATGCAGCAGCAGGCCGGTGAGGCGCTCCGGGGATTGGCAGCGGTCGGCATTTTGCCTTGCGATGCGATAGCCGACGCTCGCCAGCCGAAGATCCTGGGTGACAATGGGTGTCGCTTGCGATCCTGGCCCGCTGGCGCGGACAGGCGAAACTGCCGTCAAGGCCAGCGCCGTGGCCGCCACCGGCGCCAGTCGAACGGCCGCTACCAGGCGGCTGCGGGTACGCTTCATCACCATCACCTTCACCAACTCAGGCGAGCGGGATAGGCGATCGGCGCTTAATAATTGGTGCAGGTCAGTACACGTGTTTTCTCGGCGCAATTCGAGCCCGATGCCGATGATGGAAGGTAGCGATGCGCTCTGGTTCCTTGCAGTATGAAAACACCCGGAGTTCGCACGCTGGTGTAACTGCTGCCGGCCTGTCGATAGCGATGGCGTTGGGAGGTGCGGGCACTTCCTACGCAATACTTTTGACGGCGGTTCAGATAATTGCCATACTGGGGCTGTGCTGGCTTGTTCCCAAGCTGGCCGACGTCAAAATCGCGCCGATCACCTGGGCGGCATTGCTGGTGCTGCTGGCAACCTTGCTGATGCCGGTCTTCCAGTTGGTACCCTTGCCATGGGCCCTATGGACCGAACTGCCGGGCAGGGAACTGGCGGAAGCGATCCGAACCCGGTCAGGCCTCGCGAATAGTGCAAGCCCGCTCAGCTTGCGGCCCGAGGCGACCCTGCAGGACCTGCTCGCGCTGCTGCCACCAGCCGCAGCCTTCGTCGCGGTGCTTTTCCTCGACGAGCGCGGCAGGATGGCGGTGCTGCGTGCGCTCGTCGCCGTGGCGGTGCTGAACGCCGTGCTGGGCGCGCTGCAACTTGCCTATGGCGGTGCGGGGCTGTTCGCAGTGTTCCACTCGGCGCATCGCGGCGATGCGCTGGGCTTGTTCGTCAATCACAATCATAGCGCCACGTTCCTCCTGATCGGGATGGTCGCGTCCGGGGTCCCGCGGCTGTTCGATGGTCGCGGACGGACCGCCGGGCAGTGGCCCGTGGCGGTGGGCGTGGCGACACTGCTGGCGCTCGCGGTGCTGGGCACGACCTCGCGCACCGGCCTGTTGACCCTTCCGATCGCATTGCTGCTGTTCGCCTATCTGCGCTTTCCCCATGGCTGGCGCTGGCAATGGGGGCTGGCGGGTGCGCTGCTGCTCGCCGCAATCGTGGTCGGGCTGGCCCAGACGCCGCTCGCCCAAACGACCCTCGCGCGGTTCGCGGTGGTGGATCAAGACGGTCGCCAGACCTTCTGGAGCAACACGCTCTATGCGATCGGCCGGTACTTCCCGTGGGGAAGCGGCTTCGGCACGTTCACGACCATCTACCCGACCATAGAGCCGCTCGACCAAGTCGTCGTTCCGATCGTCAATCACGCGCACAACGATTATCTCGAACTGGCACTGGAGGGCGGGTTTCCGGCAATGCTGCTGCTCGCGGCGGCATTGTCCCTCGCGGTCTTCGCCTGGCTGCGGGCATTGTCCGCCCCGCCGGCGGACCGGTGGCAATCGCGATCGCTCACCATCGCCGCAGGCGGGATCGTGGCGATCGTGCTGCTGCATTCGGCCGATGACTATCCCTTGCGCATGTCCGCCATCGCGGTTCCCTTCGCCGCCTGCCTCGCCATGTCGTTCCCGCGCGGACGGCGTCGGCACGCGCGTCCGGGACGACCGGCGTGGCGCTGGGTGCGGCTGGTGCCGGCGATGGCTGCCGGTCTGCTGCTTGGCTGGCAGGCCGTGAGCATGGGGGTGGCTTCCTTCTTCCTGCTTCGGGACGCGCCTGGCCAGGCGGTACGGTGGCGATCGGGCAGCGCCGACGCCTGGTCGCGCATCGCCACCCAACGTGCGATCGCCGCTGATTGGAGCGGGAGTGCGGATGCGGCACGGATCGCCCTGGAGCGCGCGCCGATGGACGCGGCGGCCTTGCGCGCGCTCGGGTTGGCCGAAGCGGCGGCGAAGCGGATGGACGTTGCTGCGCAGCTGATGCTGCTGGCCGGGCAACTGGGCTGGCGCGATATTCCGACCCAACTTTGGCTGATCCAGCGTTCGAACGAGGTGGAGGATCGCGTTGTCGTGGCGCAGCGCGCCGATGGCCTGCTGCGACAGAACACGCAGTCCGTCTTGTTGCTCGGGACGCTGCGCGACTTGCTCGCCGATCCAGCGGGCGGAATCGCGGTGGCGAAGCAACTCGCCTTGCGCCCGCCATGGCGGCAGGCGTTTCTCGCCAGCCTGGGTGGCGACGGGCGGGTGCGGGGAGAGGAGATCGCCGCGCTGTACCGTCAACTCGCGGCCGCCGGCGCGCCGGCAGATACCGCCGAGTCCGCGGCGCTGCTGGACGGCCTTTGGCGGGCTGGCCGCTACCCGGAGGTGGAGGCGGTCTGGCGGGCAGCCGGGGGTGAAAAGCTGGTGGGCGATGGTGCGTTCGAGCGATCTGGCAGCGCGCCTCGCGGGATTGGTCCCTTCACCTGGCAGGCGCCCGGCCTGCTCGGCGCCAACGTCGGTATCGAAACGCCGGATCATGCCTGGCAGGGCAAGGCGCTCCTCGTTGCAACCAAGAGCATCGCCGCAGGCCCCGCCGTACGGCAGCGGCTGGTGCTTGCGCCAGGGCGCTATGCGCTGCGCTTCATGCTGCGCGACGGCGGGAAGGCAGCGACGCGCCCGTCATGGGCGATGGCGTGCGCGCCTGCCTTTTCGACAGATTCGCCTTCGCTGCCGACGGCATGGTCGGCGGCACAGCGCGGCTGGGTGCGGGGGGAGGCTCGCTTTGAAGTCGGGCCGGCGTGTCCTGCCCAGGAAATCCGCCTGATCGTCACGCCAATGCAAGGTGTGAGATCATTGTGGATAGATGAAGTTTCGGTAGCACGCATGCCTTCGAAGTAGAACATATGCGTTGTCGAGGGGGGTATTGGAGCTTGTCGTGTAATGTTGCGAGGGAGTGGGGCAGTGAAGCGTTTTAGATCGCACGTGATTCGGTCGGTAGCAGTGTTGGCATTCGGCCTGTCCGCGGCTGGCTGTGCGGGTCCCAACGTGGTGGGATCGGTGCCGCGCGGGCAGGCCGCCTATGCCACGATGCAACCTGCGCCCGGCGAAGTGGCCAAGGACTATGTGATCGGTCCGCTGGACACGCTGGATGTCGGCGTGTTCCAGGAACCCGACCTCTCGATGAAGGGGGTTCCGGTGGATGTATCCGGGAATATCTCCATGCCGTTGATCCGTACGGTGCAGGCAGCAGGTCTGACGACCGAGCAGCTCGCCCAGGAGCTCCAGACGCGCTTGTTGAAATATTATGTCCGTCCCCAGGTCACGGTCGTCGTCGCCACCTCGGTGTCGCAACGCGTGACGGTGCAAGGGCAAGTCGAGGAGCCGGGTGTCTACGACATCAAAGGCCCCACGACCCTGCTCAACGTGATTGCCCTCGCCAAAGGCGAAAACAGAACTGCGGCAATGAAGGACGTCGTTGTCTTCCGCGAGGTGGATTCCAGGAAAATGGTGGCGGTATTCGATCTGGGAAGGATCCGGCGCGGCCAGGATCCGGATCCCCGCATATTGGGGAATGACATCGTCGTCGTGGGGTATTCGAACGTGAAGGGCCTTTGGCGCGACGTTCTTCAGGCGGCGCCACTGCTCAACGCGTTCCGCTTCTATGGGCGCTGACATCCCTTCCTTCCCGTAACGAACGCTTCGGCACGGCGCGGCGGCGAACGAACCAGCCGCGCCCTGTGGCATCCTTAGAGATTGGACGAGTTTATGAGCACGGAGCATCGCACACAGGGGGGCGCGATCGCGTCTTTGGCGGGTGGAAGCTTCGCCGAGCAGCTGGATGAGCGCGCCTTTTTCGACGCGAACGACCAGCGCGACGGCGGCATGGATTTTCGAGCGTTCGGCAGCGCCATCTATCGCAGTCGCTGGCATGTTCTGGCGATCCTCGGCCTGAGCCTGATCGCCGGCGTGGCGATCATCATGATCACGCCGCCGCTGTTTCGCGCGCGCGCCAGCGTGGAGGTGAGCCAGCAATCGACCAAGGTATTGGGGACCGAGGAGACCGAGCCGGTTTTGGGCGGCGCCGAATTCGACCGCTTCCTCCAGACCCAGGTCAATCTGCTGGAAAGCCGGGCGCTGGCGGCGCGGGTGGCGACAAGCCTGCGCCTGGCCGCCGATGACCGGTTCGTGGTCGCGATGGGGGATAAGTTCGCGGAAGGCGCCACCGCCGAGCGGCGGCAGCGGATGGTTACCGATCTGCTGCAGAAGAACCTGCGCATCAGCCTGATGCCCAATTCACGCATCGTCGAGATCATCTTTACCAGCCGCGATCCGGCCACCGCGATGCGCATCGCGAACAGCTATTCCGACAATTACATCCAGAACAATATCGAGCGGAAGTTCTCGACTACCACCTATTCGCGCGAGTTCCTCAGCACCCAGCTTGCGCAGGCCAAGCAACGCCTCGAGGGATCGGAGCGGGAACTGATCGACTATTCCCGCGCGGCGAAGCTGATCGACGCAAGCGGTGGCGCCGATGCGCAGCGGGACCAGGAGGCAGGGCCAAGATCGCTGACCACCGCCAATCTGGTGAATCTCAACGAAGCCTATATCGCGGCGGAAGCGCGGCGCATCCAGGCGGAGGAGCGGTGGCGGCAGGCGAATGGGGCGCCGCTGCTCGCGCTGCCCGAGGTGCTGGCAAATCCGGCGGTGCAGGCATTGGAGGAGCGGCGGGCCGAACTGCAGGCCAATCTGGGGCAGCTCCGTCAGCGCCTGCAGCCGGATCACCCCACGGTGGCCCAAGCGGCGGCGCAGTTAGGTTCGATCGACCGGCAGCTCAATGCCCTGGCCGCCAACGTCAAGCAGTCGTTGCTCGAGCAGCAACGCACCGCGACGCGTCAGTCGCAGGCGCTTGCCCAGCAGGTGGCGCAGCTGAAGGAAAGCACCCTTTCCGAGCAGGACCGCAGCGTTCGCTATAACATCCTGAAGCGAGAGGTTGATACGAGCCGCCAGCTCTACGACGGGCTGTTGCAGCGATATAAGGAGGTAAGCGCCGAAGCCGGGGCCGCCGCGAACAACGTTATTGCGGTGGACACGGCGGAGATCCCGAAGGAACCGGTGTCTCCTCGTGTCGGTGTCATCCTCGTGCTGGGGCTGATTGGCGGGCTGGCGGTTTCCGCCTTGTTCGTCTTTGCCCGCGAGCAACTCGACGACTCGATCCGCGATCCGCAGGATCTCGAGGCCAAGCTCCATCTTGCCCTGATGGGGGTGGTGCCAAAGGCGCAGGACACGCTGCTCGATATCCGCAATACGAGCCTCCGGTCCGCCATTACCGAAGCCTATCAGTCGGTCCGCACCGCGATCGAGCTGTCGTCGCCGAACGGCCTTCCCCGCTCGCTGCTGCTGACGAGCAGCCGGAAGGGCGAGGGCAAGACGACGAGCGCCCTGTTCATCGCCAAGGCGTTTGCGGATGTCGGGCGCAAGACGCTGCTCATCGACGGCGACCTGCGCAAGCCGTCGTTGCATAGCCTGCTCGGCGTGCAGAAGGATATGGGTGGAGGTCTTTCCAGCCTGCTCGCGCGGCGCAGTGCGCCCGAGAGCGCGATCCTTCCGACGGGCTTCGAAAACCTGTCGTTCATCCCCAGCGGCCCACCGCCGCCCAACGCCGCGCAGTTGCTCGGCGGTGCGCCGGTCGCGGATCTGCTGCGTGGCCTTCAGGATGCATTCGACGTGATCATCGTCGATGGGCCGCCGGTACTCGCACTGGCGGATGCCGTCGAACTCGCCAGCCAGGTGGAGGCGACCCTCTTCGTCGTCGCGGCCGGCGGGGCGCATTACGGCCAGGCCAAGCAGGCGGCGCGACGCGTGCGGGGAGCCGCGTTGCACCTGCTCGGCGGCGTCGTGACCAAGCACGATCCCGGGCTGTGGAAGGGCGAGGGCGATTACTACATGTACGATTATGGTTGAGCGCTGACGACGCCGGGATCGGCGGCGCGATCCGTACCCAACGTAAAATGGCGCACGCGACCTTCATCGCGTGCGCCATTTTTGCTTATGGATCGGGGCGGGCGGTGCAGAGGCCGTCGATCGACGCGCGACAGGCGGTAGCTCCGGCCTTTCCGCCCGCGATCAGGGCTGAAACAGCGTCTGCAGATGGGCTTCGTAGCTGTCGACCACTCGGTCCGGCGTGAACATTGCGCCCATCGCCAGCGCGCCCGAACTGTAGCGCGCATAGTCTTCGGAAGCGATCTGCCGGAACAGGCCGAGCTTCTCGGCGAGCGCGGCGGCGCTGTCGCCATCATAGAGTTCGCCGCAAACGCCGGGGATGACGACTTCCGGGTTTCCGCCCACCTTCGACGCCACGACGGGCACGGCGAGGCCATAAGCCTCGTAGATTACGCGTGGCAGCGGCTCGTTGTACACGGACGGGCAGATCACCAGATCGACCATGTCGTAGAATTGCGTCGCCGGCTGCCAGCCGATGAAGTGGATGCACGGATGGTCCTTCGCGAGCGCCCGCAACTGCGCGACATAGTCGGGCGCGCCATCGCCGGCGATGACCAGCGACCAGTCTCTGCCTTCCTGCGGCAGCTTGCCCGCCGCTTCGATCAGCGTCTCGACGCCCTTGGTCGGGGCGAGCCGACCGATATAGCCGAAGCGGATCGGTGCGGTGTCGTCCAGCGTGCGGTGCGCCGATGCGAGCGGCTGGTCGTTGACGTTCCACTGCACCGCGCACGGCTTCTCCCGGCCGAACGCGCCATGGCGGCGGTGCGTCTTGGCGACGAACTCGCTATTGGAGAGGAACAGGTCCACATGCTGCACCTGGTGCCGGTTGATGGTCCGGACGACCTGGCAGCTCGCGCACAGCGTTTCGCAGTTCTTGCCCGCCCGGTACATGCCGGATCGGCTGCAGATCAGGTAATAGTCGCGCATCGTGTGGATGAGGCGGGCGCCGCTGCGCTTCGCCGTCCGCAGGATGGCGGTGGAGAAGCCGTCGATGATGCTGGTGTTGATCACCTCGGGGCGCAGATCCTTGAGCAGGCGGCGAAGATCCCGGACTGCCCAGGGGTTGTACAGGTCGAGGAGATGCCACAGCGCCTTGGCGGCGCCAGAATGCGGCTTCTTGTCGTGCGGCCAGTAGATGTTGCGGATCGGCAGGACGTGCAGGGTCGGCTTGCCCGGGCCGGTGATGCCGGCATCGGCGGCGGCGCGCAGCGTTGCCGCCTCTTCGCCGGTCGGGCAGAGGCGCAGCACATGGACGTCGTGGCCGCGATTGGCGAGGCCCTCGGCGAGGGTCTGGACGGATTTCGCGCCGCCACCCACCTGGTCGGGGCGGTACGAGCGGATGATGAAGAGGATGCGCCTGGAAGCCATCGGCCTGTGCCCTTGTTGAAACATGTTGCGTGTCTGCCCGGGTGCTTCCCGCATCAGCGGTCGAGGGCAGACCTGTAGATGGCGGTGATCTCGCGATGCAGGCGCGGCATGCTGAAGCGTTCGGCGACGGTTGCCGCCATGCGGTCGCGGAATGCGGGCAGCTGGGGCCCCAGCGCCGCGATGTCGCGCACCGCCGCGCAAAAATCCTCGGCATCGGCGGCGAGCCAGCCGGTGCGTCCCGGATCGATCATCTCGACGATGCCCCCGGCCGGAAAGCCGATGACCGGCAGGCCCAGGGCCATCGCCTCCATCACCGAGCGCGGCAACGGATCGGGCGTCTCGGAAGGCACCAGCACGACGTCGAGTCCGCCATAGATTGCCGCCAACCCCTCGAAGCTGCCGTCGAAGCGCACCGCATCTTCCAGCCCGAGCGCCGCAACCGTCTGGTGCAGCGTTTCCAGATACCCCCGATCCTCCGCCGTCGCCTCGCCCCGAATGCGCAGCGTGACGTCGAGCCCCTGCGACCGTGCGGCGTGGAGCCACTGCAAGGCGAGATGATGGCCCTTGAACGGATGGATGCGGCCGCAAATCCCCAGGACCGTGCCGGGGTGCGGCGCCGGGGACGGAAGCGTGGCCATTCCGGGCGCGATGGCATTGAACACGACCGACACGTTGCCGGGCAGATCGGGGGCGGGCCAGCAGGCGCGGCTCACCAGCACGACCTGGTCGGCGGCGCGGGGGAGCGCGCGCCATATCAGCCGCTCCGTCGGCCGGACGGCGATGTCGCGCACGTGGAAGAGGGCAGGCGCGCCCCCGATCCGGCGCGACAGCGCGGCGATGCAATGCGCCTTCATGCCGTTGCTGTGGACAAGATCGATCCCGTGGCGGCGGACGATCGCCTTGAGCCCCTGCGCGGCGCGGCGCCAGTCGCCCGCCGCTGCCCACACGCTGGCCGGGCTGATCGGCCGCCGGATTGCAGCCACCTGACCGAAATCGAGAACCTCGAACGGAATGCCCTCAGCGGCGGCACGCGCAGACACCGGCCCTTCCGCCGGTACGATGAGCAGGGGGCGCACGTGCGGATTGCGCATGATGTCGAACAGCGACCGCTCCGCGCCCCCCTTGAAATTCGAGACGGGTGAAAGGAACGCAACATTATATGGCATGTGCCTAGACCTTGTAGTGCGCCCGATACCATTCCACGAACTTCGCAACCCCTTCGCGAACCCCGGTCCGGGGCCGGTAGCCGGTCAGGGTCTGGAGCAGCTGCGCGTCGGCCCAGGTGGCGGGAACGTCGCCGGCCTGCATCGGCAGCAGGTTGCGCTTCGCCTGCCTGCCCGTGGCGGCCTCGATCGCTTCGATGAAGTCGGTCAGCTGGACGGGTTCGGAATTGCCGATGTTCACGATCCGCCAGGGCGCCACCGGCGAAAGGCTGTCGCCTGCGGGAACGGCATCCCCCTCGGCCGGGCGCACCGGCGGCGTGCCGATGAGCAGGTAAATGGCTTCGACGAGATCTTCGACATAGGTGAAGTCGCGCTTCATGTCGCCATGGTTGTAGACGTCGATCGGGCGGTCTTCGAGAATCGCCTTGGTGAACTTGAACAGCGCCATGTCCGGGCGCCCCCACGGTCCATAGACCGTGAAGAAGCGGAACATGGTGACCGGCAGTCCGAACAGATGCGCATAGCTGTGCGCCATGTTCTCGGTCGCCTTCTTCGTCGCCGCATAGAACGACATCTGGTGATCGGCCTTGTCGGTCTCGCGATACGGCATCTCGGTATTGGCGCCGAAGGCCGAGGAGGTCGAGGCGAGCAGCAGGTGCTGCGGCGGATGGGCGCGCGCGGCTTCCAGCAACTCGAACGTGCCGACGATATTGCTTTCCAGATAGGAACGGGGGTTTTCGATCGAGTAGCGAACCCCCGCCTGGGCCGCGAGATGGACCACGACCTCCGGCGCTTCTTCCGCGAACAGCTCGGCAAGCAGGCCCGGCGTTTCGACATAGCCCTTGATTGAGCGGAAGTGGTTGGATCGGGTGAGAGTCGCCAGCCTGCTCTCCTTGAGGGCGACGTCGTAATAGTCCGTCATCGCGTCAAGGCCGACGACGCGAAACCCCTCGGCCAGCAGGCGAGCGCACAGGAAGGAGCCGATGAAGCCGGCAGATCCGGTTACCAACGCGGTACGCATGATGTCTCCTTACTTGGTTAGTCGGTCACGCGCCGGGGCTTCCTTGGCGATCGCTTCAGCAATGCAAGTGCTGTGGTCGCGAGGGAATGCGGGAACGCTTCATCCATCTGGACTGAAGAATGATCCCCGAAGGCTTGTCTTGCCGCGCGAATTTCAGTCCTGGCCGATGCCATTTCCCCAGGGTGTTATCGTAGCGGCGGTCTAATCAAGACCGTGCGACGAGATCGTCCTGGCCTTCGCGTGGCGGCATCTCGCCCCAATTTGTAGATGAAGCAAATAATGGTCATGTTTGCTATATCCGGAAGTCGGTGGGCGAGCGATCTAGAACTGGTGGTTGGTCCTCTAGAGGAACTATGCTGGACTGCACAGATTTGGCATCTGTGGCAAGTAGGTTTGGGGTTAGTGAAGTATAAACTTGTCTGGTTTGGGTTTGCACTGCGAAAATTGACGTGGGGTTAGACAGTATTTAACGCGTGGTCTGGTGAAAGTCATTTCGCCCTGAAGCTGCAGGCGGAGATTGGAACCTGTGGACTCTGCCTTCGGAGAGACAGAGACAGGTATTTTGACGTCCTGACCTGCCCCCGGTTGGCTCCCTCGCTTTGATGTAGAGTCTGCCCCAAGGAAGGAGCAGAGGAATGAGGAAGAGCCGTTTCACCGAGGAGCAGATCATCGGGATGATCAAGGAGCAGGAGGCTG